>JAPLFV010000203.1:28262-31236 GCA_026390495.1 Pseudomonadota bacterium
AGATAAGACTCAAGATTTAGGACTCCAAGGGACCTATTTAGTCATTGCAAAAGATATGGGTTCATCAAAGACTCCAGATTATTCACGGGTTGTCGTCATAGATGATTTATTGATGGATAAACAAGGCATTTACCCGTTCAAAGACGGGATTGTCACTCATGCGCTGATGGGGCGATATGGCAACATGTTTCTTGTTAATAATAGGTCGACTGATATTCAAAATGTCAGCAAAGGAGATGTGTGGCGCTATTACTTTGTGAACACTGCAAATGCACGACCATTTAAAATTGCCATCAGTGGTGCAAAAATGAAGATGATCGCATCTGATCAAGGTGTTTTTGAAAGAGAGTTTTTTGCCGACGATTTTGTCATTAGCCCCGGTGAAAGATATATTGTCGATATCATGTTTGATTTTATTGATGGCAAGAAACAAGCATCTCTAAGCGCAATACACCCTTCTGGCCCTACCCTTCTTTCTAAATTCAAGATGAGTGGCATGGCGACCAAGTCAGAGGTATCCAGTTCAGATTTTGCCAAACTACGAATGAATGCCGAGGAGTCAAAAGAGTTTGAACCTATTAAAGCAAAGCTTAGTCAGCCGCCATTGAAGCATTTGACGATCGATGCAGAGCTAACTGGACCTCACGCCAGTCATATGATGACTAAGTCGCATTCTGATGGAATTGAATGGGACGACGATATGGGTCCGATGTCAGCAGACATTACTTCTGCAGATGTTAAGTGGTTTATGAAAGATGAGGAAACAAAGAAGTTGAACATGGATATCAACTGGAAATTTAATCACAATGAATCTGTTAAAATTCGAATCGATAACAAAGGCAAGACCCATCCCATGCAGCATCCGATTCATTTTCACGGGCAGAGGTTTGTTGTGCTTGCTCGCAATGGTAAACCTAACGATAATTTAGCCTGGAAAGATACAGCGCTCTTGCCTGCAGGTGAAACCATGGATATTGTTTTGGATAACCAAAATAAAGGCAAATGGATGGCTCACTGTCATATTTCAGAGCATTTGGCCGTTGGGATGATGATAGGGTTTGAAGTTAAATGAAGTTGATCAGAGAACTTTCTATCATTGTAGCATCTTTGGTGGATACGATTGACGGCTTGGAAAAGCTCGGCAATTCTTGATTCAACACCCTGTGGCAATTTATTCATGACATTTCTTGAAAATTCTAGATACATGCATAATAATTTTGCTTTGGGAGGCGAAAATATGGCCAAAAATGTTAAGATAGCGACTCAAATTGAAGAGAAGGTGCTAAAGGACCTTAAGAAATTCGTCGCGGCAAATGATCAGAGTATCTCGCATGTGATTACGGTTGCTGTTGCCGAATACATCGATCGAGCTCGACTTCGTCCGATTTTTAGGCGTTCAATGGAAGAAGTTTTAGACGAACATTCGGAACTTTTGGACCGACTTGCAAAATGAAAAAGACACTTTATATTACTCTCTCAGAAGCTCTTGAGTTGCATAATCGCTTGATTGATCGCTTTGGCGGAAAGCCTGGGATAAGAGACAAGGGTCTACTTGAGATTGCTCTGATGAGGCCTCAAACAGGGTATTACCAAAGTTTGTCTTTGCAAGCGGCGGCACTTTTTCAGAGTTTGGCATTGAATCTTGCATTTTTGGATGGTAACAAGCGCGTTGCCTTTGCTGGATTAGCCATATTTTTAAAGATGAATGGCCAGTCAATAAAGGTCTCTCCTGATGCTGCCGAGGAATTTCTCATTGAGTTCGTCATAAAACGGCGTATTGATCTAGAAGACATTGGTCACTGGATAGAGAAGCACGTTGCGCAGGTGTGACTTTACGACCTTCTGTTTAAGTAGACAGGCCAATTGATTCGACGGTTTCAACGACTATTTAGATCTCTCAGGCGCTTTTAATCGCAGAGCATCAGGTTGGCCGTCGTGAGTGCCAAGCTCTCTTGAGGGAATATCATGCCAACATTGATCTCCTATCAGCTTATTTCTTTCTGGATGGAGTGGATAATAAACTTTATTGTCATCGCGATTGGTATCCCCTACTACCAGTAAACGGACAGGCTGACTCGTATTGTTAATGAACGTATGTGAAACGCCAGTTCCAGGAATAAATCCAACTCCGTCTCCCGGACTTAGGCGATAGAGGCTTCCGTCTATCCAAACATCAGGCGTGCCTTCGATAACGTACACGAACTCCTCTTCCGTTTTTTCAGCGTGGGGCCAGGATGTGCGACGTCCCGCAGGTAAAAGTTCGTGATGAATGCCGAGTCTTTTGAATCCGAAGGTTTTGCCAAAAGGGGAGCCAATACTTAAAAGCTCATCACTATTGGAAGTTTTGTAGCAGCTATTATCTGGTTCCTGAATCTCGGAATAGTGCCTAACGCAGTCCGGTCGTTTAAGTTTTTCCATGAGAAGTGCCTTTCCATCTGGAGTCGTAATAACGTCGACTCGATTAAATCCAGCCTTTTCATAGCAGCGAATAGCGCGGCCATTTTCGGGAGATGGATCAGTAATGATCTTCCTTGCAGCGTGAGTCCTAAAAACAAAGTCGCAAAATTTTTTAACGAGTGTTGTACCTAAACCTTTACCAAGATCGGCGTCATTTGCAATAAATTGATCGATGCCCCAGGTGCCTTGTTTTGCATCGGGCCACCAGCCGTCTCCTGCGCAGACGGCGTTGTAAGTTTGAACGTATGCAAAAGGCTCACCGTTAAGAAAGGCAATGTAGCCGAAGGTCGTCTCGGAAGCTATGTGCTGATGAAACTTCTTTCTGACTCCCTCTAAATTTAAATCTTCTCCCCATATCTCAGCCACGTGCGGCCGCTGCAGCCAATCATTCAGCATCTCCAAGTCATCATGACTCAACCGTTGAAAGCTAAAAGTTTCAGGCTCAACGATTAAAGATCTAAACTCCTCGATACTTGGAGTTGATTCCAGAATACTAGATCCCTTAAATTTCAGGTAC
>JAPLFV010000094.1 GCA_026390495.1 Pseudomonadota bacterium
GAAAAAACATCCAACACTGCAATAAAAAAGTACACTGCCATGAGCAGAATATACAACTTTAAGAAAGCTGCATTAAAAATGCCTAACAGAAGCAAAAGAATTGACCCAACCAAAAAAATACTTGGCGCAAAATAAGTCAGCCTTGCAGATGTCTGAGGAAACTTCTTTGCAAAATAACCTCGATGCTTCCCATAATTCCCAACCTGCTTTAAATGAGGTCGAAAAAGGGTTCGCCTATGATGATAGACGACAACATCAGAACAATACCAGATTTTGAAACCAGCATTTACAAAATCTAAACAAAACTTAGTGTCTTCTCCTGGCCAATAATTGTTGTCAAATCCACCAATTGAGTCAAAGGCCGCCTTCTTTACAATCAAATTAACCGTGGGAAAATCGTCTACAAAAAAGTTTCGTCCAACTGATCGATAGCGATAGTCCATGCCGCCACCACCAATATAGGTTTCAAAAAACAATCCACTTGCTAGCTCAGACAAAGAGCTATCAAGAGGCGTGATTCCAGGTCCGCCGATAGCCTCAGCTCCTGACAAAGCAAACGCCTTATCAGCCTCATCCAACCAATCGATTCGCGGATAGGCATCGTCATCTAAAAAAGCCAAATTTTCATATTTTGATATTTTGGCGCCTAGGTCCCTTTTCACCGCCGGGCTTACTTTGCCTGATGCAACAATTGAAACTCTAGGATCTAGTAAAAAATCGGGCAGGGGGCCGGTAGGCATATCGTTTGGCAGAATAATGATCTCTAAATCGGTTCTATTGATTTTCAACGTAATGGGAACCGACTCGATAATATAGTCATTGATAGCTTTTACCGGAACAATGATAGAATAACCCAAATCTTGAGGCTCCATAGGGATTTTCGGGACACCGGGCAACATTCTAATCAGTTATCGCCCATTTTGCAAGCAGCTCCTCACTGTCGCACGCTTAATGTCAATTTTTTGGTCTTTAGACATCAAAGTAGATGATATATTCGTATTCAAATGTGATTCGATCCTCAAAATTAAGGATTTCCGGAACATGCCACTCATATCAGTCATCATAACGACAAAGAATGAATCCAAAAACATTGAGAATTGTTTGAAGAGTATTCAACAACAAACGTTCAAAGATTTTGAAATTATTGTTATCGACAATAATTCTACCGATGACACCAAAGAAATCTCAAAAAGATATACCGACAAAGTTTTCAATTTAGGCCCAGAACGAAGCGCCCAAAGAAACTATGGAGTATCTGTATCATCTGGAAGATACGTTTTGTACCTAGATGCAGACATGATTCTGGAAAATAATATTTTAGAGGACTGTAAGAATATTGTTGCCAACGATCCTCACATCACGGGCGTCTACATTCCGGAAAAAATTATTGGCCAGGGATGGTGGATCAAAGTGAGGGATTTCGAACGCAGCTTCTATGACGGAACTGTCATTGATGCCGTTAGATTCATTCCGAAACAAATTTTTGAAAAAGTGAAAGGGTTTGATGCATCACTTTGCGGCCCGGAAGATTGGGACTTTGACAAAAAAATTCGCAATTTAGGAAAGGTGGTCGTAGCCAACTCCTCTTTAAATCACAATGAAGGCTTGTTTGACCTTAAATTTTATTTAAAAAAGAAATCTTATTATGCTGGTTCTTTCGACAAATATACGGCGCGTTGGGGAAAAGACGACATGGATGTCAAAAAGCAATTAGGATTC
>JAPLFV010000079.1 GCA_026390495.1 Pseudomonadota bacterium
GAAATTTTGTCGTTTCAACTGCTGTTGTTGGTTTTGGTTTTCTAAACAGCAAAGGTGCATTTGCCGAGCCCAAACAAAAATTTGTATTAACCGAAAACATTAAGACGCCGGAAAGTGCCTATTTCGATACTGTGACCTCAAAGGTTTTCGTTTCTAATGTCGCTGGAAATCCTGGAGAAAAGGACAAAGTGGGTTGGATCACAGAATTTACTCTAGATAAGACAGGACACTATCAATCACGAAAATTGACTGAAGGCCTCAATGCGCCTAAAGGCTTGAGGTCGAAAGGGGGAATGCTTTATGTCAGTGATATCGATGAACTCGTTCAGATCGAGATTGCGACTGGCAAGGTCATAAAGAAAACGCCCGCTCCCGGAGCGACGTTTCTAAATGACGTAGTAATAGCAGATGATGGACGCATTTATGCTTCGGATATGATTGCCTCAAAAATATATGCCTTCGACCAAGATGGCGCGAAAGTATTTATGGAAGGCTCTGAGTTGGCTAGCCCAAATGGGCTTCTGATTCACAAAGGGGCATTGATCGTGGCTTCTTGGGGGCTCATTACTGATCCTGCAACTTTTGGTGTTAAGATTCCCGGTAACCTTTATTCCATAAATCTAAAGACCAAAAAAATTTCGAATATCACAAAGAAACCAGTCGGTAATCTTGATGGTCTCGAGTTAGCAAATGATGGAAACTTTATTGTGTCGGACTGGGTTGCAGGTAGCATCTTTAAGATAAATGCAAAAACTGGTAAATCGAAAATCTTGCTGGAAAAATTAAAGAACTCAGCTGATATCGGTTATCAAAAAGGGACACTGTTAGTTCCAGAGATGAGTGCAGATAGAGTTGTGGGATATAGTCTTTGATTGCAGTTTCGTGCGATGAATGGCTTGGGCTGGGAATTGAATTTTTTGAACAGGGAATAATGCATTCATTTTGACTGAAAAAAATAAAAATATAAATTAGATTTTTGATAACAGATAAACCTTTCGCAACTAGAATTTGATAGTAGCGAAAGGTTTTTTAGTTGTTTTTGAGTTCGACGACAATTATTTTGTGAATTTGTCCTTCCACTAAAGCTGATCTAATGCCCTATGCAAGGCTAAAGTGCCTTAGAATTCGTGAGTGGGCGAACTAACCGTTACTAACATCCGCCAAAAAAAATGTCGGCATATGATCATTAACTTCATTACATCGATTAAGCCAATGTACACTCAAGTGCATTCAAAAAAAATGCTTGCAGTTCTTAGGTAAAATGACGAAAGAATTAAATTCAACAAAACCTGATTAGCGAAAATAGACGCCGTCGACAATATCGCAACGGTAAGAAACTCTGTGATTGAATTCCCTATCAATATAAGTGGCAGTTCTCGCTGAACCAGAAATTGGGCCCAATTGAATTTCTGTTTGGCTACCTAAGCTTGTCAAAGAAAGAGAAACTAGTTCTCCCAAAATGAGGAGTTCAGGAAACTTTACGCCGCGAATAATGCCAGTACCCGATGTGATGCTACTCGTTTTAAATACGTTTCCGACCTTCTGATATCTCAAAATCGAGACTGGTGCCTCAGAAGTTTGGTTTGATTGAGGGGGAGTAAAGTTGGCGGGAAACAGCCCAAATATCTCCATATAACTAGCATACGTTCTTCCAACGGCTCCTTCTGTTGGAAGGTTGACATCACTTGTTGCGTGACATTCTAACACCTTAGGGCCGTGAGCGTGTGCCGGATCTCTTTGTGCGGCTGCGATTCCTGGAAGCACGAGCTCCGCTAATGCAACCAAAATAACAATGGTAGAGCTTATACCAAAGAACTTCCTTCTATTCATAAACTTTATCTCCTTTGCGCGTGATGTTTAAAAAATACTCAGGCGTGTTATCTAACTTATTTTTTTTGTTGTCAACGAATTCGCTAATTGTGGCAAAGGACTAGCTCTTAAAACGCGTGTGAGTGGGTGCAAGTAGGTCATTTTGACCGAATTGATTTGAATAGCAACCATGAACATTAAAGATTGCTTTCGATTTTTACTCATTCATTTCCCCAAGTATTCATTGGCGGTCTTTGCCAATGATAGGCATTAGTTTATTGTTCTTTGATTCATATCATTGAAAATTCTGACGGTATTATTTGATGCCTCCCAAGAGATCTCGATGGCCTTTGATTCTAGGCACCTTTTAAGTGGACTGGGTCCGTTGTCCTTGATGCAGCCGAAACAAATATCCTTTAGCAAGGGCTTCTGGGCTGCAAACACAGCAGAACGTTGCTCACCAAAACCAGGGATTGCAAAAAGGACGCCACAGGAGACAAAAAGTTTTATTTGCATAAACCATTCCTCCAAAAATTTAAAAATTGTAACTAGCGTGGAAGATAGCGATTGGGAAAATCCAAGTCAAATGAATGAATCTCAATATAAGTGCCATTTTCGCAAATCGGCACAGTCACTGCGTTAAAACCCAAATCCGAAGATCCCGCGTTTGAGACATTCGTCAAACTCTTCAGTAATAATTTTTGGACAACGGACGATCCTTAATCTCTCGATTTTTTCTATAAGAAAATTCATAAAGACCTTCTTGCCCGAACTACAAAGATGGAGATCTTCTGTGCCTGTGCCGTTAACATATTATCAAATGCCGAGTCTATACGGAGGCGTTGGAATTGCAATTCGACGCCAGTTAACTTATCATTATCGAAGAAAAACTTAGTCAAAGTAACAGAGCAATAATTTCAGCCAGCGAAATTTAATAAATTTCCTTTTGAAATAAAGAGGTATTTTTTATGAGTCAGCCACCAAAGTCAAAAGAAGATAAACGAATTGCAGCGCTTAATAGCTACAAAATTTTGGATACACTCGCAGAAACATCCTATGACGATTTAACCTTTGTGGCATCTCAGATCTGCGATACCCCAATCTCACTGGTGTCACTAGTAGATAAAGACAGACAATGGTTTAAATCAAGAGTTGGTCTAGAAGCTAGTGAGACGCCAAGAAATATTGCATTTTGTACTCATGCCATAGAGGGGAATGACGTTTTCATTGTTGAAGACGCGAGTAGAGATGCTCGGTTTAAAGCCAATCCTTTGGTAAATGGAGACCCAAATATTCGTTTTTATGCTGGAGCTCCTCTTGTGACTAAAGAGGGCTTTGGACTTGGGACGCTTTGTGTGATTGATCGTGTGCCTCGAATTTTGACCGAAAAGAAGATTCGCGCGTTGGAAGCCTTGTCACGACAAGTCGTAGCACTTCTTGAATTTAGAAAAGTGGCCGCTGAATTGGAGCAAGCATTAAACGAGGTCAAGATGTTGAATGACATGCTGCCCATGTGCGCTTGGTGTCGAAAAGTTCGTAATGATGAAGGGTTTTGGACCAAAGTAGAAGATTACTTAAAGGACAAGTCTGGTGTTACGACCTCCCATGGAATATGCCCTGAATGTGTAAAGATAGAGAAGGAAAAAATTAGAAAAATCAATTTTTAGTGCCTTTTTTGTAGGTCTATGTTTCTCATATTCAGTATAACCCTTGGTTGCTGGATTTCACACTTGAAATCGAAGAGCCCTTATTGAAAGAGTTAACTTCATTAAGGGCCCCGATGGACTTACTTGCAAGTCAGTGAGACAATGGTCGCATAGTGAATGGGGTCATAATCAGAACGATCTTCAATGATAAATGACTGGGACGTGATTTGAAGTCTGGCATCCTGATAGCTAATACAACCTTGTGTCTCGCAATCCAAACCAACAACCTGAACGACTTCAAAGCCATCTTCGACTGCCTTGATGGTGTCTGATATGGAAACGTAATATGACAACTCCTTTAAATTCGATTTATTCAAAACTTTCAGCATCAAGTCGTTTCCCTGTTTGAATTCATACTTCAATTCACATTTATCACCTACGTTTACGGTACCAGTTTCCTCGCTGACACCTAAAATACTCTTAAATCGATCGAGCATTTTCGAGAATGGCAATGTCTCCGCTGCCATAGAAAGCTGTGGCCACAGATTGATAATTATAAAAGCAAAAAAATGAATGGGAAATTTGGAAAATTTCATAGGGCCTCCAATACTGTTGTTGTGATTAGATTCAACGAGTCTTGTGAGCCCGGCCGGACAAACGGATGGTTTATAGCGGATCAATTAGATTTAAGCAACCACATTTTAATCATTTAGTGAAGTTTTGGTGCCTATATCAAAAAAGAGAGTTTTAAGCGGAAAACTCAAACATCGGACTCTACTTTCTTGACAACTTAATGTGTTTTAGAAAGCGTGATTGATTCCTACCGAAAGGCTCAATCTGAGTCCAGAGTCCGAAACTTTGTGATATAGCAACTTGCCATCTGTCGCCCAATCCAAATCGGCGTTTGACAAGGATAAAAGAGTATAGCCGTTGAAGCCTAACACAAATTTCTTTGGGCTTTGACTGTCATGAGCATATTTGATGTATTCCATCAAAGGACCTAATGCTGTCTTCAGATAATTTTGGCGCATTAAATTTAGTTTATAGTAACCATATGGATTCAAAATGAGATGATGCTCTGGGGTAAAATAGGACTTGTTGTTGAAATCCACCCAACTTTGGTCATCATCCGAAGAAATTTTATTGTCTATGTGATTGTAATTGACATTCAATCCTCCACCAAATTCTGCTTCGTCGTTGCTAATCCGATACTCTGAATGGGTGGAGATTTTGTAGAGCAGTTGTGGACTAGAATGGGATGTTTCTTGAGAGCCGACTGTCAGATACAAGCTATTATCAAAAGTATCATCGTCAACAATGATTCCCAATTGAATTGAATTCCTTGCCAATGGGGAAATACCTTTATTTTGGAAATTTTGCCCATAAATAGAGGTATATGAATCTTCGACGATTTCAGACGTCAAACGAGAATCCAGAGTAATTGCACTCACTTTAGACCGCATTTGAATCATGCCGCCAATTTGAGGTCCGGTGTTTGACATGGTTGTGGCATTTAATTGGCAGGAATATACCTTGTGAACGGACGATTCATATTGGTACTCAAAGTTTCCATACAATCCTGATTCAGTGGAAGCCTGGTTAGACAGGCGGTCAACTCCCACTCCCGCGATTAGCCGTTTGTTTTGCTCAAAGACCATTTTAAGAGTGGGGCCAAGTTTGAATTTACTGAAGTCTGATTCATCTGATTGAAATTGGTTTATGGCAGAAAAATGAAGGCCGTAACTATGATCATATTTTCTAGTTCCGTTTTTCGCAATCTCGGTGATGTCTTCATTCTCATTAGGCGAAAGTTGAATTGCCTTTCGTGCGTAATATGCAGACAATTCTGTGTTTCCCAAGGCACTGTACGCTAAAGCAAGACCTTTCTGTGCAGCAGCATTGTTTGGATTTGTTTTGAGAATGTATTTAAATTGATCTATTGCTTTACCTTGATTTCCTCGATCTGCTAATAATATTTTGCCAAGTTTGAGGCGCAATTTCTGATTTCCCATATTTTTTCGCAAAGAATTTTCGTAGAGTGATATCGCTTCTTCGCGCGTGGCTTCACTTCTTGCTTGAAGATCGCCAAATTCTTCCTCCATGGAGGCGTTCTGATCTTTCTTTAAAATTGACCGATAGATTGACGCTGCTTCGTTTTGATTCCCTGAGAGACTTGTCAGATATCTCGCCCGTTTTAGTTCAAGATCCTTTGGCCTATTTTGTTGGCTTGAGATTTTATCGATTATTTTTGCAGCTTCGACTTGGCCATTTTGTGTTGACGCAAGAAGCTCTGCCAATTTTATTGACGCTTCGCGATCAGATGGGTTTCTTTGAATATGAGCTCTAAACTTTGCAATGGCCTCGGCTCGGTAAGATGGTAGTCCTAAGATTCTATTTCTAAAGTTAGCTCGGTCCTCGTCTGTTGCCTCGGGGTGTTCATCGGCCATTCTGAAGTAATGCAGGCTCTCGTTCTTGGACTGTGGATGATTTGACAGAAAGTTTGCCAATACTCTGAGATTGGGTAAAGTTTGATTTTGATTGTAGTGATCTCTTGTGATTTTGTAGCAGGTTTCAAATGGGACTGTGTTCTTCGACGTTGTGCAAATTTGTGAAAGAGCAGATTTGACGTCATCATCACCTTGGCTCTTTTTATCGGTTAACAGAGCTTTGAGTAATTTGTCTTTTGCTTGTTGATATTGTCCCATTTTGAAAAGTGAAAGACCTAGTCCACGATTAGCTTCTGAATTGCTGGGATCTTGACGGAGCGCCATTTCGTAGGCCTCGACTGCTGCCTTATAATTCTCAATTTTCATATTGGCCCGACCGCGCATCAGATACCAAGTTTCAGTCAGGGAAGAAGCCTTTGATATATTACCTACTGTCGCTGACATGAGTATGATGACCTTCAATATGGCTTTCCAATTCATTTATGGAGTCCTCTTCTTGAGCCACCCGGCGTCACTAGCTGGGGAGTTTGTATTGTTTGTTAGTCTACTGAACGAACCGAGATTGAACATCTCCAGTCTTGACTCTCTAAACCATTCAAGTATGAATCGACGGGATTTTATTAGTGGCGTTAAGAGCATTGATAAGAGGTATCTGTGCGACTTTCGCACGTGCCAATATTGCCAAACTCTTTTACTTAGAAATAGTTCTTCCATTAAAATTGATTTTTGATGAGGTTCTAGGTCAGCAAATTGGATGACATAGACTAGGCCTGCTATTTGATTACTTTGTGAAATGCGTTTGACAGTGCCAAAGAACGTTGTTTTTTTTAGCTCAATCTCGACGGCATCTCCTATTTTATAGTTTGCCTCATTGTCTAGGAAGCTCATGCCACTGAGGCTAAGATCACTCGTTTGTCGATGGAAAATTTGGACTCCGCAATTTTCGATTTGA
>JAPLFV010000414.1:0-4228 GCA_026390495.1 Pseudomonadota bacterium
TTAACTGCCTTAGGCATAGGTCCTCTAACTCACTTTTGACACCATAAATTCCCAATCGATTTGCTAGCGGAGCATAGATATCCATCGTTTCTTGGGCAATTCGCACTCGTTTTGCTGGCGGAAGAACTTTTATAGTTCTCATATTATGCAAGCGATCAGCAAGCTTAATGACAATAACTCGAAGATCCTTTGCCATGGCAATGACCATCTTCCGAAAATTTTCTGCTAACTTTTCTTGATTTGATCTAAACTCAATTTTGGCAATCTTTGTCAGACCATCAACAAGTTCCGCTACAACTTTTCCAAACTCGATCTCTACATCACCCAAAGAAACATGTGTATCCTCCACGACATCATGAAGCAGAGCCGCAATCAAAGAAGGCATATCTATTCTAAATCCTGCGGCAATTGTTGCAACTTCCAAGGGATGAGTTACATAGGGCTCTCCACTCTGCCGTTTTTGATCACCGTGGCATTTAGCCGCAAATTCATAGGCCTTCCTCAATACAGATTCATCAAAACCCTTCACGTTTCTTTGAGCTAGAATCGCTAATTCTTTGAAAAGAGTTTCAGGGTCCTTCAGTTTTGAACCATTTCCCACTTTTTCATGAACTATTTCTGTTTCTGACATTTTGGTGGCCTATTCTAGAATTTAAAATTCGCCCATTTTTTCTCTCAAGGAATGCAAAAGTGGAGACGTATCAAATTCTTCAAGCAAGTTTTGGCATAGCTTTACTCCCTCGCTATGGGTCAAACTTGAATGTTTGCCTTCAATGATTACCTTTTTCAATTCGTCAAAAGCTTTGTCTCGATCATCGTTTATGAGAAAATGCTCGTAAAGATACCCAACCTCTATCTCATGCTTTGCTGTCATCAATCTCTTCCACCGATCGTCTAAGCGGTCTGTCCCTCGGTTCTCTAAACGCCTCCAAAGTTCTTCCACTGACGGCGGCAGTATAAAGATACTCGTCGCAGTCGAAAGCTGCATTAAAACACTTCGTGCCCCTTGCACATCGATTTCCAGAAGTACTTTCTTTCCGTCTTTTGTAATTCGATCAATTTCTTGTTTACTTGTACCGTACAAATTACCAAAAACCTCCGCCCATTCGAGCATCTCACCCCGAAGAATCATCTGCTGAAAAACGTCTCGATCAACGAAATGATATGATTGACCTTGAATTTCTCCGGATCGCATTGTCCGCGTTGTATGGCTTATTGAAATTTCAACGCAAGAATTTTCTCGCGCTAACTTCGTATTTAGCGTTGTCTTGCCAGTTCCCGAGGGTGCTGAAACTATAAAAACTTGGGACATAGAATTTTTCCAATGAGATCAAGAGTGGCAGACAGATATATAAAAATGAAAACAATTTCCCCAGTATTAATCATAGTTTGTATAGGCTAACCAAGCAAAGGGCAATTAATTCCCCCTTAACGATTCCGTCTATTTATTAGCGAGCCTTTAGCATGAATTTTAAGCATACAAATCATGAGATAGTACGTTTTTTAAACATCCTTTATTTCTCTTGGTTTTTTTTGCTAGGCGGATGTCAAGGACAAGGAGATTTCCTTGCACCTCCGAATAATAATCATGTCCAAAACGTTGATTTTGCCAGCCAAGCCACCAACAAAGACCAAGAGTTTGTTGATGGCTCCTACATTGTAAATTTCAGAACCTCAAATTCCGACAATAATTTAAATTTTGCGAATTTTTTTCAAGAATTCCAAACTCACTATCTTCAATTGGCAGACGACTATCTCGCAGATTCTCGAGTATTGAATATTGATGTTTTGACTTCTGCCAAGTTAACTCAAGATCCCGAATGGTTGGACGATTTCCCACCTCCCGTTGCTCTCCAATCTTTTTGGGCAATCAACAACAACGAAGCTGCAACTGGTGTGATTGCAAAAGTTGATTTTACGTCAGAGTCGGATGCTCAAGACCTGTTAAAAGAGTGGGATGCTGAGGGACGAATCTGGTTTGCAGAACCAAACGGGATCAGTAGGCTTTCAGTCGCAAATCAATGGGAGAGCCTATCAAAAACTTATACAGGATTAGATAACACATGGCACAAACAAATTGGACTAATTGAAGCTTTTAACACACTCACAACGAGTAAGACCGTTCAGTCAGATGAGGCCATATCTTCACTACCTCCAATTATTGCCGTTCTTGATTCAGGTGTCGACTATGAACATCCCAATTTAAAATCAAGTATATGGGTCAATAGTCAACCAGGAGCAGCAGGTTGTGATAACGACTTACATGGTTGCAATACAACGGCTCCTTCTAAAGGTAGTTTGGGAAATGGGGATGTCTGGCCTGTAGGAGCTTCAGGACCAAACACTGCCGTTGAAGGAAAGGGATCACATGGGACACACGTTGCAGGGCTAATCGCTGCGCAGCCCGGATCGTCCCGGTCTATCGGAGGAGTCTGCCCCGTATGCAAAGTCATGATTTTGAAAGTTGCTGAAATTGAAAAGGATTCAACAAGCGGCACTCCCGGAATTACAGATGACTCACAAATCAGAGCACTCAAATATGTCACTAGGTTCAAATCGAACAGCTCCAATGCAGTCAGAATCGTGAATTCATCATTTGGAAAATATACCAGATCTAAGAGTGTAGCCATTTTAGTGGATGTGCTCAAACGACAAGGCAATGGTACAATGGTCATAGCAGCTGCGTCTAATGAGGACTCGATGATCCGGTCATATCCAGGTGCTCTCGCGAATGCCATCGGTGTTTCTGCTGTGGATCAAGAAGGTCGAAAAGCGACGTTTTCCAATTTTGGACCGTGGGTCGATATTGCCGCCCCAGGTGACAAACTACGTAGCACTTATCCTGGTGGACAGGAAGAAGCATCAAGCGGAACGTCTATGGCTTCACCTGTCGTTGCAGGTGCTGCTGGCTTGTATTTGGCAGCATTTCCCAACGTGAATTTCCAAGAGTTGCGCAATAGAATTTTAGATTGTGCGGACTCGAGTCTTTACTCGGGAAGCAGCGATGCTGCGAAGTTTAATTCTCAATATTATTTTCCAAAAATTGATGGTGAGGAATCGAGAAGACCATTACTTGGATCTGGTATCGTTAACGTCAACAACATGATCTCAGGCTCTTCTTGTAAAGGGTCAGTAGGGAGACCCCTAGATCGAGTTACCGCTGGTTGCGCAGCCATTGCAGTTAAGCACAAGCAACGACATCAACCATCTGAAATCTATTTAGTCCTATTATTTTTACCTCTAATTTTTATGAGAGGTATTATAAGCAACCGAGAAACAGGTAGCAAGAAGGACTTAAATCAGGACCTACGGTCGCTGGCTCGAGGCTAAGCATGATTTCGCTTTCAATCTATTTTCACATTTTTTCTTTTATTGCGTTCGCGATATTGGGATTTTTGTTTGTAAAATCTCAGGCCAACCTTAAATTTTTGCGCGAGTGGTATAAACCAAATCAACGAGCTTTCGTGGGAAGAATAGACGCTGGAATTTTAGCATTTTGCCAGTCATTAGGAATTAAACTCAATTGCAACACAAAACATCCTTTACCTGTTCCAAAGGTTTCTCTATCCGCTCTTTTTGAGCTACATAGCGCCAATGAAATAATGATGATCGAGATTTTGGACAACCAGAAAACAACAATCTATATTAGAGTCAAAGACACCGTGCTTCCTGAAAACAAGGTTGAAATTGCTAAAATTGCAATCGAACTGAACGTAGATATTCAAATCCAGCAGTGGAGTCAGGCATAGCGAGTGACCTCTTGAGAAGCCAATTCAGCAAATGATTCTGCAAATTTTCTCATTTAAACTTCGAAAACTTCCTAAAAAGTCGGTGTTCAGCTATACTTGAACTTAGAAAAAGATGTTTTATCAAATTGCAAAAAGACCTGACTAATTTCCTTCTAAATAAACAAGTTAAATTAGTTATAACCCGTTTTACAAAATCTAAGTGATTTTTTGAACGCGAATTTTAGGCAACAATGATTGGGAGCAATGTATGTATCAAATTATTTTTATGATTCTGATTCAATTGAGTAGTTGTGCTACTACAAGACCAAATGACCCAGAAAATCAAAATCAGCCGCCAACTTTGGATTTAAAAACATCAACTAACGATATTATTGATGCCGCCATAGATTTTGGAGGAGAAACATCAAAAAGCGCGCGTAAAATCATCTCAAAAAAGAAAATTTGGAAAGATGTCGAAGCTCAACTTGTAAAGCGAATTT
>JAPLFV010000414.1:4289-4892 GCA_026390495.1 Pseudomonadota bacterium
ATATTGTCTCTTATTCCAATTCGCAACTTGGCAATGCAATGATGCTGTACGTCTCTGGCCCAGTGACTCCTTCTTCAAATTTGTTTCGTAAGATGATGGAATCCGAAAGACCCTTAGCTAGACAACTAGCGTGGCAAATGGCCGCTGCATTACCTGGAAAAAATATGCAGAAAAATATTGAACGAGAGATAAATCGCTCTTTGATAGAAGGTGAAGAACGAGAGCTCCTGGTACCTCAAATGGCATCAGCCGTTCAGGCCAACAGAATGGTGACAGCTTATACTCTGGTCCGACAGGGCCTCATGGAAACAGGGCATGAGGACTTTGCTACCGCGATGACGGTACTAAATCCTGATAAAGCAAGATCAGATTTTCTTGAATACCTTGCCATTTGCCCTCCAGAAGAGCTTCGGCAAATTTCTGTATCATCTATCAATGTATATTCGGCAAATATCGCTCTTGCGCACTTAGCAAAGAATCCTCCGACCGTTGGTCACCCGAAATTGGAGGTTCTATTCTATTATTCGATTTCGAGAAACCCGACACTCAATGAACTTGCATCTGCCGTTCTAGACAATCTAACTTCAAAGGATCAACGCGGCA
>JAPLFV010000273.1:0-20737 GCA_026390495.1 Pseudomonadota bacterium
TTCCTGAGGCGAAACAGGCATCATCTTTAGGTCTTCTCCCTTATTGAAATGAATGATTTGATCTAGAATCGTTCTCTTTGTACTCGAAGTCGATTCTGGGCACGATTTTGTTAGGATCATTGATTCTTCAGTGCAATTTTTCTGTCTTACTATGTAAAGGCTACCATTGGTGAAAAATGGGTTGGTATTCCATAAGGAAGAATAGGGGTCGATTGCAAAACACGAGCCATCCCAGCCCCCAGTTTCAATCGCTTCAATAGGATGTACGTCCTCCCGTGACTCAATTGCGCTTGTTCTCATACTTTTAGGTTCATAAAGTATGAGGTCATTCAGAGTTCCTTCACGCAACTTGTTTAAGTTTAGAATATTGAATTCAACGGAATCTTCTTCTTGCTGAGGACGAAATTTATATTCAGTGCATGAGGTTGAGAAACAAGCGAGTTTCTGACCACAAGACGTTGGGCTGATCTCTTCCGAGCGTTTGCAATAGGACTGTTGTGCAAAGTTTCCAGCAATGACATGGCCTCTAATGTGGTCTGGTATTGCGCTGTTTGCTTCGCATCTGCGCAGAATGACCTCTTGACCGATTAAGCTCTTTTCAATGCGGTAGTGGAGCGTGAGTTTTCCTCTGCGTATCGTAGATTGTTCAATATCTATGCCTTTTTGGGAGTATGTTCCAATTTTTTGATGTTTTGAGGCACTTGAAATTTTCACTGGGTCTGGAAAACCATTGAAACTGACATCGATCTTGTAAATTTTACTTTCGCTAATAGGACTAAATTCAAATTTAATGTTTATTTTGAATATTGCAGTCTAATCTAAATTTCACAATAAATAATGTTTGTTGACCAATACAAGGCCCTAGTTTACCGATAAAAATAGTTAATGCACAATATATCGCTCAACACTAATGAATGTTATTGAGTAGTGTTGCGACATGGATCAAGAGGACACTTAAATTGCTCAATGGCCTTAGCACGTATACCTCAATTTTATTAATGACAGATGAAAGATCTCAAAGCACAGAAGTTTTTTCGCTGCAATGTAATGGAATTATTTTATCTGATTGCTTATCGGTTTGGTAGTTGCTTCAAAAAAAAGCTAGAAATTAAAGTAATCTTATACTCTTCATCGCTTTTCGGTCAAGATTGCTGACTAGTTTAGCCTCGACATCATTGGCATCCAAGAAAAATCCAGTCCCATCTAACTGCCTTGCTTCGTCGACGGAAATTGTGCTCAAAACGGATTGTGCTAAGATTTTATATTTAGTGATTGAATGCTTAAATGTCTTTCCGGTGTTTTCTTTGCTGCGCTTCTGTTGGCGAATCGAGCTGGCATGAATCCGCTGCACAAGCCAGGGGGGTGCTTGAAACCCATCTCCTTGCCACTCATTTCCGACCTTGATAAATGTCGGAAAACCGACAGTCGATTTTAGAAACCGAGCCTTTTCACTTCGTTTCACTAAAAGAAATCGACCATTCGCCAATCTAGGTATCACAATCGCCAGATCAATCTCCTGAAAGACTGTTTTGACTTTTGGACCAGGAGAAATTGACTGTGATTTATTTTTTTTTGATAGACAATGTTTATTTAGAGGACAAACGTCACAGGATGGTTGAGTGGGAGTACAGATCGTTTGACCTATCTCCATAATGGCCTGATTAATGCTACCGGGATTTCCGTGAGAAACGAGCTGATCCATTGTTTGTTTAAACTGTTGCTTTAGTGCGGGAAGGTTGGGTGCAGTTCTGATGTCATGGATTCTGCATAGCACTCTTTCAACATTGCCATCGACGACTCCTTGATGTTCATTCAAGGTGATTGAGCTCAATGCTGACGCGGTATAACTGCCGACTCCAGGAATAGTCAGCCACTCTTGAAAGGACTTTGGCCATTGACCCTTTCGATTTTTGGAGATTTCAATGGCACCTTTATGCAAAAGATCGAATCTTCTATAATATCCAAGACCGCGGACCGCGAGTCTGACATCCTCGCTGGTTGCAGACGCTAAAGAATGTACTGACGGGAAGAGGCTAAAAAATTTGTCATAAACAGGAATGACTGCTTTGATCACAGTTTGCTGAAGCATAATTTCACTAACCCAAATGTGCCAAGGGTCTTTGTGAATACGCCAAAGCTCGCGCCACGGGAGTGGGCGAGCTTTGGCAGAATACCATTTATAAAGGCTTTTATTTGTCTCTAAGGTCGCGATGGTCAAAACAAATCAGCCTATTGAGCGATAGGTTCGACTTTAAGTGTTTGCTTCTTGCGAGTCGCTGATTTTGAAGCTGGAGCTTTCGCTTTAGTGGCTTTTTTTGTCACTGACTTAGCTTTTTTTGTAGCGGTGGACGCGGCCGATTTCGCTTTTTCTGCAGCCTTTGATGCTACTTTTGTCAGTCCTCGCTTTTCCGCCGCATGTCGCAAGCTTGAAGCTGCTTTTGTCACGTTTGATTTAACTTTTGCTTCAAGTTCTTCAACGTTGATTCCAGCTTTTTCGGCATTTTTGCGAATCTCGCCGACGACTTTATTGATTGTGGGCTCAAGTTTTTTAAGTCGGTTTTCTACTAATTTCTCAATCTCTGCACCAGCGGCAGCAAGATTTTCTTTATTTGCGTAGGCCTTAACACGTCCGAGAAGTTCGTCAGAATCTTTTTTGATTGCATCTTGAAGGCCTTTTAAATCTTTTTGTAATTTTGAAACGAAACTTTTCATGGGACCTGTCTCCTTGAAAAAAATTGTAGCACGAAGATTCATATAGACGACTTGCAGTGATCTTGAGATTTTTAAATTGCAAATTATTGGCATTTCAAAAGGACTCTGATCTTAATGCACAGTATGCCTTTATTCTTCTTCATCCGCCACCTTGAAATTGGGGGTTCTTTTACTTAAAAATGCCGATATCCCTTCTTTGCTTTCCTCGCGCGCAAAACACAATGCGAATTGGGCAGCTTCTCCTCCAAGCCCAATATCTAGAGGCGTGTAGAGGCTTTCTCGAGTCAACCTCTTGGTTTGTGCGACTGCTTCAGGCCCTGTTTTTGAGATAGCGTCCACAATTCGATCGATTTCAGCTTCCAATTTGTCGTCGTCCACAACCCTTGAGACGAGACCGAACTGAAGTGCTTCCTCCGCAGTGAGCGTTCGTCCCTTGCCAGTCAAAAGCATGTCTAGAGCAATAGGGAGTCCGACTCGGCGGGCTAATCTTTGAGTTCCACCAAACCCAGCTATGAGTCCCAAATTGACTTCCGGTTGGCCAAATTTTGCACTTTTGCCAGCAACGACTAAGTCACAGGCCATGGCTAATTCGCAACCTCCACCAAGGGCGAATCCTTTTACTTTTGCGATGACGACTTGAGGAACGGATCCTAGAATTGCAGTGATGCTTTGACCCAGGTGCGCAAATTCTTGTGCATCATCGCAGGCCATTTCTTTCATTTCTGATATATCTGCTCCTGCCACAAATGCCTTATCACCGGAGCCTTCAATGACAATGACTCTGTGATCTACAGGATCAATCTCTTCTAGCAGGGCTTCTTCTAACTCCTCCAATACATCTGCGTTAAGAGCATTGAGAGCATCAGGACGGTGGATCGTAATGGTAAGCCGCGGTCCGGATGACTTAACTTTTAAGACTTTGTAGGCGCTGTTGCTCTGTTGATCGCGAAAATTTGATTTTGATTTGTGATCTGACATGTGGGTCCTTGTAAAAGTTAATTATTTGACAAAATTCTATCGACCTTTGAATAGCTAGTCTGAATTCTAATTTTTGAAAGGTCGACGACTGGAAACAAGAATCGAACCATCTAAGTGTTTCAATATTTATAAACTCCGCGTTTGGTTTTGCGACCAAACCAACCTGCCTCGACATATTTTGCCAATAATGGTGAAGGACGATAGCGTGGATCTCCTAGCCCTTCATGAAGCACTTTCATAATTGCATAGCAGGTATCTAACCCGATAAAATCTGCTAAGGTCAAAGGTCCCATCGGTTGGTTCGTACCGAGTTTCATACCTTTATCAATGTCTTCAGCGGAGGCTACACCTTCCATTAACGCATTGAAAGCTTCATTGATCATGGGCATCAAAATACGATTGACGACAAATCCTGGGTAATCTTGACTGCGACTGGTTTCCTTTCCTAAACCTTCGGCTAATTTTATGATTCGGCTTGTTACATCTTCAGAAGTAGCAAATCCTGGAATCACTTCGACAAGTTTCATAATGGGAACAGGATTCATGAAATGCATTCCAATAAATTTATCAGGGCGTTTTGTCGCTGATCCCAACCGAGTGATGGGTATAGAGCTTGTGTTACTTGCGATGATGCCTTCTGGCTTTAGAATCTTGTCAATGTTTTGAAAGAGTTCAATTTTAATTCTTTCATTCTCGACAATAGCCTCAATAACTAAATCGCAAGATGCGAGACTTCCAATATCAGAGGAGTACGTTAAATTACTTAATGCCAAATTTTTTTGATCGACTGTAATGAGTGACTTCCCAACAAATTTATCGAGTGAAGTCTGAATTCCGGTTTGAGCTGACTGAATCTGTTTGGGGTTGATGTCTACTAGAACTGATTTGAGTCCCATAGTTGCGCATACCTGCGCGATACCACTTCCCATTTGACCACCACCAACGACACCCACGGTTGAAAAGCCTGCAATCTGCTGAGCCATGTAAATCCTCCTAAATTTGAAGTTATTACCATAGGATTTTATTGGCACTTTGTCCAAATTTTTTACAGCTGATGACTCCTAACATCCCGCTTTATCTGTGAAATATAAGTGGTCAGAAAATTGCATGATGAAGGGTATAACACCTTGGACGCTTCTGGAGGGCCTAAATGGCTTCACAATTTAACATTGTCGTTTCACTGATAGTTGCAACGTCCATGTTTGCTTCTTCTTGTGGTCAACCATCTAGGAAGTCGTCTCGCTTGGACGATCTGGCTGCCGATCGTAGTGCAAAAAATATAGCTGTACTTGTTGGAGCTCCTTCAACGGGTCAAAACTTCTTAGGCGGTGTTTCTAAGGATATGAAGGAAATTAACGAGGTTTTTTCGAAGCCTGAACTCGGATTCCAAGTTGTATTGAAAAACAACGCAACAAAATCGGATATGGAATCGATTGCTAAAGACGTTGCAGGCAAGTTAGACGAAAATTCAACATTGTTTTGGTATTATTCTGGACATGGATTGGAGAATGGGAGTTTGTTTTCCCAAGACGGTCGCCAAGTGTTCTTCAAAAAACTTGTCGAGCAGATGGCCGCAGTTCGAACGAAGCCATTTAAAAGAATCATTGTCGTTTTAGATGCTTGTTTTAGCGGGCAAAACGTCAATGGATCTCAGGCTTTTATTCCTTCTGGTGATGGTTCCAGCTCTGGTGCGATGGTTGAAAACATTCAAAGAGATATTGCTCCTGGAAGTTTAGGCCTGGATGGTGGGCAATTGCCATTTGAGCAAGCCTTGGTGTTTAGTGCTGCTAAAGCGAACGAAACTTCGGCCGACGGTGGTTCGACAGTTGGTGGGATATTTTCGGCTACTTGGAAAAAGGTATTGATGAGTATGTTTGCTGACTCGAATAGAACGATTGGCGATATGATTCGTGAAACAACAAAGGCGACATATCAAAATTCGCTTTCTGGATACCAAAGTTCAGGTGGTCGCGGAGCTCCTCCTCACACCCCTGTTTTCAGAGCCGTTCCTGCATCTTTATTAAACGAGCCATTGATTGGAAAAAATTCGACTGGTAGTGGATTCATTGCGACTCCAAATTCTCTGAATGCCAATTTTGCTTTGTCAGGCGATGATATTCAGAAGCCTTTCATCAATATCGCTGTTCCTAGTAGTCTAGGAGTGAGTCAAGTGGCGTTGTGCCGAGGCATTGCAAAAGATTGTACTGCTAATGCAGGAGCTGCTTACACTAAATTTCAGGCTGTGACAGGTCATGCACTAGAAGGCAAGACTGTATTCACCACACAAGAGGCATTTGCTTTGGAAGCTGCGGAGTATACAGCTCTCTTTAAAAACTCGAGTGGGGTTTTGATTGGCTCCAAATCATTTAAAGCAAAACAGTTGTAAAATGCATTCCAATCTCAACCAACTGAAATTACGGAAAAAATAAACTGTTTAAATGTTGACTGGTGTCTAGAATAAGGACACTCGTTTTTAAGCTAAATACCTGAAATTATTATGTTTATCTTTGGCCCTATGTTTGCAGTAGGTTTAATTGTTAGCTTACGTCCTTATCCTTTGCCTCTAATTGGCGAAAACAAAGGTAATCATTGGTGTAATTTGAATGGATCTAAATGTCATTTGAGATAGTCAAAATAAAAGCAAATAAATTCGCAATCTCATTGTCGTTGAGTTGTTTTATCATTTCGCTATCAGCTTGCAAAACAAGTGAGCCAGGATTGCAGGCACAAAATAATCGAAATGCTGGGGCTGCCAAAGGTGGCTACCAGTGGGATGGAAAGAATGTTTCTAGTTTAAAACCTGTCATTGGACGCGATGGAGATATCGCCACACTGTCTATGGCGTTAGCATCTTGTAACTGTGCGCCCAAACGCTCAGCTAAACTTCTATCAAGCAGAGCTCTTTTGCGTGGGGTCCTGCCTCAGATATTTGTGCCAAGTATTCGCGAGTCTATTAGCCAGGATTCCAATCTGAAATTATTGTCAACTCTACCTTCAATGCTAAGTGACTCGCTTAAAGGCTGGTTGGCTAGCGATGACAAGATTGCAACGGAGATTCGCTCCGGAATATCTAAAAAATTGAATCAAAGTCTCGCGAGCTTTGGAGGCACAAATCTTGGCACCAGAACGCCATTTAGGTTGGATTTGTTTGCTCCGGAAGCGAATACTGCAGAGTTTACGGTTGCTAGGCAGTCGTCACTTTGGAATCTTGTTGCTGGTCGCAGAGAAATGTGGGAAGCCCGTCCACCGCTGGATGGCGTTGATCATGGTACGCAGCTTCTAGAGACGCTAAGGATGATGGCGGAATGGACTTATATCTTTGGCATCGGGTCTGATGGTAAACCAAATGGATTTGGTGGACTTGCATTAGACGTTCTCAATGGAAATAGCGTGCTGGCAAAGCCGATCGATCCTTCTAAAGCCCCCGATGGATCTGGTCTTTTTGCTTCAGGAAACTTTGTCATTTCTTATCCAAATGCCTCGGCTGTGAACATGGCAACTCAAATTAAAGAACAGTGGTCCTTTAAAAGTGATGATGTGCCTCTTTTGGTTCAGGCACAGGTATGGCATGCCGCTGCAAGATCTTTTCGCAACTTGAGATTTGACCAATCGCCAGGTGCAAAAGAAATTTTGACCCCTAAAGATGGCGCACTTGGTGTCGGAGCCCAAAAACTTCCTTTGATCTGGCTCAACGGCATGAGTGAGTTGTTGTCAAAAAAATACGTAGACAAAGAAAACCTCAAAATTAGAAGTCGCGCATTTGGTGAAAATAGCAATGCATCACTTGAGGAGCTGGTTACTTTGGCGAATGCAGCTCAAGAATGGAGTAAAGCTACCCGTAATCTGCAAACTTCTGGTCTTGATGCAGAGATGCAATTGAAGTTAAAAGATGCCTCGGAAAGCATGAATCAAGTGGTTCAGCTATGTGTTCAAGGAATTATATCGCAGTATACTTTTGTTGGTGACGAGAAAAGGGTCTTTATTGGTCGCCAAAATCAGCAAGTAGAGCCTAAGATTGCTGCAGATGTTGCTGCGTTGTTCTATCGCCTTCAAAGCGACGGTATGCAAAGTGAAGTGCTGAGTCAGGTGTCACTTTCGATTTTGTCGACCCAAGCCTCCACATGGCGGCAGACTATAAAGAACTCAGACGCTGTTACTGTGATTTCAGTCTTTAATGCAGTCAATGCTGCATCGAGTGTTAAGGACTCTCCAAGTTGGGTCGGGCAATTGAAGGAAAATTTGTTGGCCTCAATAGCAGAGTGGGAGGCCAAATGAGACGACATTTTCTGTTCAATTGGCTTCGGGTAGTCATCGGTGGTTTTGATTTCAAAAATGTTCTGACTTTGATCCTTTTACTGATAACGATGAAACCAATATCGGCGCAGGTGCTGCCTAAAGGAATAGGCGCCTATGCTTTGGGTTATCGTCAGTTTTCTCATGATGCACAACTATACAATAGCGATGGTAAGCAGTACGCTGCAGGCGATAAATTTAATCTAGATTTTAGTTCGCAGGGAATTGCGAATGGCAAGGCTGGAGACGATCTTTCAAAGCTATACCAAGAAATTAAAAAATTTGAGCCTAAGGGAACGACAAATTCAGTTGCCGATGAAATGAATTTTGGGGAGCTAAAAGGGGATGTGAAGACAAGTGTTGACGCAAAAATTATTGGCTTTGGATATGGAATCACTGATCGATTTACTTTTTTTATGGGTGCGCCGCTTGTTTCTGCTTCGGTTGACACCAAACTGAAGTTTGAGGGTTCAAATAATGCGACTGCTATTAAGTCAAGGTTAGGCGATTTAGTCTTTAAAGAGATTCAAGAAGGCCTTGATAGGGCGTCTCGATTATCTGAGCAAAATATACGAGAGCAGATTGAAGTTGAGAAAGGCTATGCTCCTATAGATCACTGGGAATACAATGGTTTGGGGGACACAGTCCTTGGCTTAAGAACTGAGTTTCAAGGTGAGCGCATGGATGAACGTCGATATTCCCTAGGACTTTTGCTTCAAGCAGATCTTCCCACAGGACATGCAGACGATCCGGATATTTTGACGGATATACCAATTGGCAAAGGCTATACTGCGTTAACAATTGGCTCGGATACTAAAGTTACGTTCACTTATTTGGCGATGGGCTGGAAGTCTGCATTGACGCACGGCTTTGCAGAATCAGTCCAGCGTAGGGTTCCAGAAGGAACAGATAAGCTGGTTGCGGCCGACAGGAAAGCCAAGGTGCAGTGGACTCCTGGCATGGATTTCAATAATACTTTGTATTCGACGATCGGTAACTCATGGCTGCGAGGTACATACAACCTTGGATTGAAGAGGCACTACGGGGACCGCTATTCTGGATCACTTCAAGGAAATTATGGAACACTTTCTGCAGAGTCAGATTCTGTGAAATTGTTTCATGAAGCAGCCATTACAGTCACATCTGTAAGAGCGTTTTCTCAAAAAAGTTTTAAGATACCCTTGATATTGACTTTGGCAGCTCATGACACATTAACTGGCCGAAATACCTCAAAAGAAACTTATTTTGAACTCACCTTTTCAAGCTTCTTTTCGACTCCTGCGGCAGCCCCAAAGTCTGATGTTAAAACCGAACGTAAGCCTGAGCCGAAGCCAGGAAAAGGTCTGTTGGCGCCTAAAACGGTTGCGCAATCGCACTAAAGAGCCACTTTGGCGCTCTTGTATTACAACCCTATAAAATGCAATAAAGAAAGAAGAGATCATAGAAATATGATTTGTCTTGGAAACATTTTATTAGGAGGGTTTGAGTTATGAGAAATTTTAAAGTAACTGGTTTAGGTTTCGTTCTTGCAATTCTTTTCGGAGCTCATAATCTTTTCGCTCAAGGCCTTCAAGAATCAACAGGCTCTCGCATTCTTGATGAAATTGTTGCAAGTGATCATGGCACGACTGGTCTTGAAGAGGGTGGACGACTCGATGTAAGGCCTTTACCTGTTTTGCCGTTGCCCACACATAGAGTTGATTGTCGTCGTTTTAACCAGGATCCAAGGCGCTGCGAAGCTCACCCAGCTTGTCAATATAGCCGCATTTATAGCGCCTGCTTGCCTTCAAATGGAGGAGGAGATCCGGGACCTGGCGACCAATGTTCCTACTACAATTTTGATTACTACAATTGCATCAATGCAGGTTGCTTGTTTGATCAAGGCAGTAGCGTTTGCCACAGTGGCTATAATCCAGAGCCAACATTGCCACTATATTGCTCCGATTTTAACCGTAGACCAGCAGTTTGCAGGTCTAATGGCTGCACCTACGATCGCAGGTCTGGTTCGTGTTACTAGGTCAAGGTGTTCGTCATTCGCTGCACCAAGTGAAGTCATTTTGTGCAACGAATTGATGGATGCAAACGTTCACTTAATTCTGGAATTGTTCGATGTTAGTCAAGATTGGACTGCCAAAATAGTGTGACGTGGTTTGAAGGGCTCGCTCATTTAAGTATAGAAATTGTTTGTTTTTTGCTGCCGGGAGGTTTTTCCAGGCAGCATTTTTTTTGACGTGATTCTCCGCTTCAAGGCATTGGGTTTTGGAGTTGCACGACAGTAAAATATATTTGGGATTCCATATTGCAATTTGCTCTGGAGTGATAGTGGGCCAATACTTCAGTTTTGCCTGGCTCACGACGTTTATATACCCATTCAGTGTGGCAAGCTCATCAAACAACGTTTCTGCACCCATAACTGTGTTGCTCGGACTATAGGATACTAAAGTGGATTTCACGTTACTGATTTCGTGATTTGAATTCTTTAGCTTCGAAATTCGATCGTTCATTTGCGAAATGAGTTTCTCGCCACTTTTTTCGCATTGAACCAATTTTGCAATGGCACGAATGTTCTCAACGATGTCATTTGTGGATGAAAATCCTTCTAATAGTAGGTGCGGTATATTTCGCGTCTTGACAATGGCTCGAAGCGAGGAGGAGTTGAAACTTGAGAGTACGACTAAGTCCGGCTTAAGCTTAAGAACACTTTCAGGTTCGGAGTGAACTCGATGCTTTATGGTTCCGACTTTGACACGAATATTCGATAGGTCAACATGATCAGCAAAGGTCGATACTGCAGGCAATCGATCGAGGTTTTGATCGCAGTCCATGAGTAGGTCTACTAAGATTTCGTCACTTCCTAAGGAAGCAGAAACGATTCTAAGTGGCTTTTCGCCGCTTTTTGCAAGCAACATCTCATTGAGTGATGATGCCAAAAGAAGGCCAACAAAATAATTTAATAAAGTTGCTCTCATATTCGTAAACTTAGTAGAAATTTTGAAACGTGACCACTGATTTGCGTCCAGATTGGATATTTTAGTATATTATTTGTTCTTCAGATTTGGGGCTAAGGCCGTTGAGCAGAATCATTTAACTCTCACTTTAGGGTGAAACGAATTCTTCCTTCTGGGCAGCGCAAAATTGCGGAATTCTTTCCGCTTTCATAGATGTTCCCTCGTAATAGAACCAAACTAAATTGGTTAATGAATCTTTATCGTTACCGCCCTGGGTGCAACCTCCAATATTTCGCTCTCTAGGGCACTTCAGATTTACAGTGAGCTGACCTTTGTTGTTGTCACATTCTTTTTTCATAATGGCAACATGTTGATCCTCATACCGAATCTTGCTGGACCATTCCAAACAGTGCTCATTCTGCGGTGAGTTTCTCGAATAGCAGCTTGCATAGTTTAGGGGGGAATTCGAGTCTTGATTGGAAATGGGCGGTTGATTTTTCTTGGAACTATCGGAGCTGTCGCTTGAGGTTCTCGTCTGACACGAAGACCAAGGTCCCGCCAAAAAAATAGCCAAGCAGATCGACCAGATTCTTCGGTTTTTTGTTTGGTCGATCATGTCACAGCTTCCTTTAGAATAGAATAAGTATTCAAATTGAAAACTAGTGAGCCATGAGTGGTTTTCTTGGATATCCAACTGGTTTTTCAGAGGCTGCGTTGCCTTTTATAAAGGTTCCGTTGGACAACTCCGCCCAGTTTCCGTTTTGATAAACTAACGGATGGTTACCGACATCATATTCTCCAACGACTGGGCCATCTGGAGCTGCATGCTTCGTAACGCGGCGAGTGATGTATTTTACTTTTCCTTTAGCGCCCCAGTTTGATTGAGGGTTAGCAAAAGGGCTCGCGTTCATTTTCTCAAAACTTGCGCCTGCAGCAGCGGGAGGAGTTGCTGTCTCAGCTGTTGTTGCAGAATTGGTTGGTGTCGTGCCGTTAGTTGGTGTTGTTCCGTTAGCTGGAGCTGTTGCATTGTTGGCGCCAGTCGCGTTGCCAATGAGGCTTTCAGGAGCCTGATTTCCACCATTCACAGGTAGAGATTGATTCAGAGGAATGGCACTTGGATTTGCGTTTGGATTGGTCGCAATGTTTGCTCCGCCGCTGTTGTTAGGCAAATTACCTGTATTGTCACCCGCGTAATTTTCGCCTTCGGTAGCATTGTTGATTCCTTCGCCTTGATCTGCTGCTTCATTTTGACCTTGGGCTGGCGCGCTTGCAGTGCTTCCGTTGAGGGATGCATTATTAAGTCCATCTGCGCCATTTACAGGTTCCTCTTGACCTTGGCCTTGTTGACCATCGCTGGAGCAACGCATATTCAAGCAACTCAATAAGGCCACACAAATCAATGTTGTGCTTGCCTTTGAAATGACTGATCCTACCAAAAATTTCATCATGGTCTCCCTCCTTGGAGATTTATGTTCCGATTACCTTGCCTATCGGCACTTATTGCTTATGTATGAGCGTCTTTGAGGTCGATGTTTGTTGTAAAAGCATCAAAGATATAGCGATTCCTGAGTCATATTAAAGAGCTAACTCGGGGCATTAACGGTGCTTTTTTTCATTAGTTATTGCAGGTTGTACTCTCCTTGATACAATGGCACGTCAATTTTAATGGTTATAGCCTCAACAACGTGAAAGCTTTTTTAGAAATATTGGTCGTTGTCGGATCCTAAACGGTTTAAAGATCATTGGAGAATCTCATGTTGGAAAACGGTCATAGAAAAATATTAATTACTGCCGCTTTGCCTTACGCAAATGGCGATATTCATATTGGACATATGGTTGAGCATTTAATTGTGGACTTTCAAAATCGCTTTCAAAAGATGCGTGGAAATGAATCCATGTTGATTTGTGCGGACGATACCCACGGAACGGCCATAATGATTGCAGCAAAAAAGCTAGGTGTATCTCCAGAGCAAATGATTGCAAAAGTTCGTGACGAACATATTCATGATTTTAAACTGTTTGAGATTGAACATGATTACTATGGTTCGACCCACAGTCAAACCAATCGAGAATTGGCTGGTCAAATTTTTGAACGGATGAATAAAAAGGGCCATGTCGTCTCAAAGCCTATGAGTCAGCTTTTTTGCGAGCATGATAAAATGTTTCTTCCCGATCGGTTTGTGAAAGGGACTTGCCCGAAGTGCGCATCTCCCGATCAATATGGCGATAATTGTGACGTTTGCAGTTCGACTTACTCTACTATTGATTTAAAAGATCCCAAATGTGCGATTTGTTCCAATAAGCCGATCGTCCGAGAAACGGAACATCTATTTTTTAAGTTGGATCAGTTTAGAGACGTGCTAAAACACTGGGTCAAGAATCATGTGAGTTCCGAAGTTGGCAATAAACTATCGGAGTGGCTAGAAGCAGACCTACAAGATTGGTGTGTCAGTCGAGATGAGCCATATTTTGGATTTGAGATTCCAAATTATCCAGGAAAATATTTCTACGTTTGGGTCGATGCTCCGGTTGGATACATGTCTTCAAGTTTAGAATATTGTAAAAGCAAAGGCATCGATTGGAATTCTTATTGGAGTGAGGGCCAAAAAACGGAGCTCTATCATTGCATCGGCAAAGACATTATTTCATTTCACTGCTTGTTTTGGCCTGCGATGCTAAAGGCTGCTGACTATCGATTGCCGACGTCAATTTGGACGCACGGGATGTTGACGGTTAATGGAACCAAAATGTCAAAATCAAAGGGGACCTTTGTTAATGCAAAGACTTTTGCAACTCACTTGAATCCTCTTTATTTTAGGTACTACTTGGCTAGTAAGTTGTCTGACGGTGTGTCAGATATCGATTGGAATTTTGATGATTTCACAGGAAGAGTCAATGCAGAGTTGATTGGCAAGATTACCAATATTGCATCAAGAAGTGCTCAAATGCTAGAGAAGCTTGGAGGCTCGTTAGTATCACTGGATGCTGAAGGCAAACAATTAGTGACCTCCGCGCAGGATCGAAGTGTTGAGGTTGCTGATGCTTATGAAAAGCGTCAGTATCAAAAAGCGATTCAAGTCATTCGCGAAATCGCAGACACTGCCAACAAATATTTTGATGAATATCAACCCTGGGTTTTGGTTAAAACGGATGAGCACAAGACTAAGATCATATTGACCACCGCCTTGAATATTTTTCGTATTTTATCTGTCTACCTAAAACCGATTTTGCCAAGTTATGTTCGGCAGGTTGAAGATTTGTTTCGAGAGTCCTCCTACAAATGGAGTGATGCTGCTAGAATCTTAGAGAATCATCCTCTCGCCAAGTTTGATCATTTAATTAAGAGGGTCGAACCTGCAAAGGTTGCCGAGATGGTTGCCGCCTCAAAAGCTTTGAATGATTCTTTTACGACCACCGAATCTTCGGGGCAGCAATCTTCAGTTCCCCAACAGAAATCTAGTAAGCCGAGTTCGAGCGGCGCTCAAAATAAGGATGGGGCGGCTAACCAGGCTGGATCGACGATTGAAATCTCTGATTTTGCAAAAATTGATCTTAGAGTCGCAAGAATTGCCAAGGCAGAACATGTTGAGGGAGCTGAAAAATTATTGCGATTGACCTTAGACTTGGGCACAGAAACTCGTCAGGTCTTTTCAGGAATTAAGGCGGCCTATCGTCCGGAGGATTTGGAAGGTCGTTTAACAGTGATGATTGCGAACTTGCAACCTCGAAAAATGAAATTTGGTATGTCGGAAGGGATGGTCTTGGCAGCGGGTCCTGGGGGTAAAGACATCTTTTTATTGACCCCTGATACCGGAGCAAAACCCGGAGATAAAATTCAATAAATTTGTGGAGATTCCATTTCGGAACCCGATAGCTCAAAGGAATATTCGTAGGATGGGTAAATTAACAACTCATGTTTTAGATACTGCAAATGGAAAACCTGCATCCGGAATGGCTATCTCATTGTATCGATGCAAAGATGATTCGAAGCAATTAGTTGGTAGTTGGATGACCAATGCAGACGGGAGATGTGATGCTCCAATCTTAGATGGAGTGAACTTTCATGTTGGAACCTACGAGTTGGTCTTCGCCGTTGCTTCGTATTTTGACCGCATTGGTGACTCTCAGGTTAATCCGTCGTTTTTAGATTTGGTGCCTGTTCGATTTTCAATAGCCGACGCAGATGCTCACTATCACGTTCCTTTGCTGGTATCGCCTTGGTCTTACTCCACTTATCGCGGGAGTTGATTTAATGGAATTTTTGCTATGGGAAATGATTCAGTTAGTTTTGCGATGTTTACATGTAGTCACAGGAATTGCCTGGATTGGAGCGTCATTCTATTTTGTATGGCTTGATAATCACCTTCGAAAGCCGACAGCACCCGATCTATTGTCTAAAGGAGTCGATGGTGAATTGTGGGCCGTTCATGGAGGTGGATTCTATAATCCTCAAAAGTATATGGTGGCTCCTGCGACGTTACCGCAGAACCTGCACTGGTTTTACTGGGAATCATATTCTACATGGCTGTCTGGGTTTGCTTTACTAGTCGTCACCTATCTGATGAACCCAAAAGCGTTGCTGATTGACGAGCAAGTTTTTTCAATGAGTTCTCATATGGCAGTGTTCTATGTAATCGGGATTTTAGTGGGTGGATGGATATTGTATCATCTCTCTTGCAAGGTCTTTGAAATGAAACCAAAGACATTGGGTGTGGTGACTTTTGGCATTGTTGCTTTAATCGCAGTGGCAAATCATCATTTTTTATCGGGGCGAGCATCCTTTTTAGTGACTGGTGCATGCATGGCTACAATCATGACCGCCAATGTTTTATTCGTCATCATTCCTGGGCAGCGAAAAGTCATCGAGCTGATGCGAAAAAATGCAAGCGTTGATGCCATTTATGGAATGCGTGGCAAGCAGCGAAGTGTTCACAATACCTATTTTACACTTCCAGTCGTGTTTGCTATGCTTTCTAATCATTTTTCATTTATGACTAACCATGCCAATCGACTGCCAGCATTTTTAGTGATGATGATCGCAGCTGTTTTGATTCGCCAGTTTTTTGTGCTGCGTCACAAGGGGAAGACGAGCTTTGGAATGATGGGTATTGCAGTCATTTTGATTTTCCTTGCTTCTTTGCTTGTTTTGCCAAAATCAAATTTGATCGCAGATAGCCCCAGCATCATACGGGTTCATGAAAGAGATATTCTTGCGATTTCGCAAAAGCGGTGTGTTCAGTGTCATTCTGCGAAACCAACTTTAGTCCCAGAGGCGCCAAAAGGTTTAATCCTTGAGTCAGAGTTAGACATCTACAAAAATCGCAAGGAGATCTATACTCAAGTGGTCTTATCGCGTGCAATGCCTTTGGGAAATGTGACCGGCATAGAGGATTCAGAGCGAGACATGGTGCGACTTTGGTTTGAAACGCAGTAACAATTGTTGAAAATTGGTGCCGTACGACTGACACCGAATATGGAATTGGGAATTGGTGCCGTACGACTGACACCGAAGAAGTTACGGCACCAAACTTCTTCGGTGTCAGTCGTACGGCACCAACTTTCAACTTTAGGGAGAAGAATATGCAGAATTTATCAAGTCATTTCATCACTGCAGCAGATCTTTTGGTGGTCTTTTTAGTTTTTGGATGTGGCATCATTTATCCCGTCGTAGGTTGGTTGATTGGATTGGGGCGAGTCGGAAGTCTTTTATCCAGAAAACCACGGTTCACATTGCCTAAATCGATGCAGTACACCTTTGAAGTTTTGTATGGATTGATTTTGCCTTTAGTTTTTTTGATCGTTTTTTTGCCAGCGCTGCGAGGAAGTTCAATCTTTTTTGTGACATTTGTTGGGCTGTTTGCAGGGTGGATTTGTGTGTGGGCTGCCCGTTTTTCAGCAGTTGGGACCCGCATTGCAAATTTAAGACGATTCGTTAGTTTGCTTTCAATAGCTACAATATTTTGGTCCATCTACGTCACATATTTTGCTATTGGATCCCTGCGATCATTTACGTTGTTTGGGAGCGCGCCATTTGATGTGTTTAGCCTGTTAAGTTTAGGAAATTTCGTTGGCGCCATTGCTTTGAGCGCCTATTATTTTCAAGTTGGAAAAGAATCTGATTTTTTCCTGTTTGGCCGACAACGACAGTTTGGGAAAGTACTTGCGATAATCGCATTTGTGGCATCGCCACTGGTAGTCTATGGTTGGATCAATTTTTCAACTTCGCGGCATTCAATAGTAGATTCAAACTATTATTTAAAACAACGATCCGAGGATATTCGCGCGACTGCGCAAAAATTTGATTTGCCTGCCCAGTCAATTGCGATTGTTTTAAGAATGCTTATTGATGATGTGCCAGAGGCACAACGAATAATTGAGCCGAAGCTGGCATCGCTTGCCCTCGTGGATCGAAATTCGCACTTTTTGATGAGCAAGGGTTATGATTTATCTATAGGCCCGGCACAGATTAAGGTTACGACAGCTCAATCGGCATTAATGATTCAAAGACTAAACTCAACAGTCGATTGCGATATTGCTCAAGTAGACAGATTTGCCAAAGAAGGTAGAGATGCTTGGGTTCCTACGAAGGATTTTTGTTTTGCTGGGAAAAGTTCAAGTTCTGCGTTTTCGCCCAGATTTCCCTGGCCTGAAGGCTTGAGTTTACGCCCTTCCAAAGTAGAGATCGCTGATTATTTATTTTCAAGCCGCGGCTCGATCGAGATGATGGCCTTGATCTTGAAAATCTATGATGTTCACTGGCAAGAAAGGGAAAATATTTCACTTAGTCGCAGGCCAGATATTTTGGCTACTCTGTATACCCTCGGTTTTCAAAAATCAAAGCCTCATTCAGCGCCTAAACCTAGTTCCTTTGGGGAAGTCGCAACCACTGTTTCCTCGGATTCTGTTTTTAGGGAGCTTGGTTTTTTGTAGAATGGAATTGGTATTCATTTGGTGCCGTACGACTGGCACCGTGATTTCGGTGCCAGTCGTACGGCACCAAATGAATATTATTCGGTGTCAGTCGTACGGCACAAAATTGTTACAAAATTGTTAATTCCTTGTATTGCGTGAGCTCTGACTCTATCATTGTAATAACTTAATCAGATTGCCCAATTCCCTAGTCCGAAAGGACATCTTCTGGAGCATTTATGCCAATTTCATCCTCACTTCGCTTCGGGGTCGTACGACAGGTACCAATTCTTTCACTAGTCTTTGCCTCAGTTATCTCAAACTGCAAAGCCAGAGAGCCAGTTTCGAGCGCAAAGGGGCTCAAAGACACCAACTTTGACGTTTCCTTCGATGACATCACCCAAAAATATAAAGTCTCCTGCAAAATGGACCGCATTCATACCTACGACTCAGGTGAGCAGACTTGTACCCCCAGATTCGCTACCGAGCCTGAACTACTCAAAGCCTGCGAAACCCAGGCCCCAGGTAAATGTGGGGTAGGCTATATGTGGACACTTGATCTTTGTGAGAATTTTAGATTTGCAAAACTTGAAACCATGACTTTTGAAGTCATGTCCGATTGGGGCGCGGAACTAAAAGGAAAGTCTAAACAAGAAGCCACGTTTGATTTTTGCAAAGTCTTTGCTTATGGATTTAATAAACTTCTTGTCGATAACAAAAGTCTTAGTGGTTACCTAAAAGATAAATTTATAAGAGTTCAATCAAAAGAAAAAGCCGCCAAAATCGAAGACAAAATCGTAACGTTAAATTGGCAGATGACCAATGAAGATTTGCAGCCATTGTTTGAAGGTGCAAAGGCGACGCCAGTAGGCAGTCAAGGTGCAACTGGCGTTTATCCAAACTCGTTTACAGCCAGTTTAAATTATAAATCACAATCAGAGGTCAATCCGTTCGTTTCAAAGGTTGTTGTTAAGGCCGTATTTGAAGCCAATGAAGCCTTCGTCATGACCTCAAAACCGATTGTACTTTCCAATGATATTGTGGTTGTAGGATCAAGGGATAGAAAAGTCTATTGGCTAAAAGAAGGCAAGAAAGTAGCAGAGTATGAAACTGGAGGGTATGTCGTTTCTAGCCCAGCATTGATAAGTGACGAGACCGTCGTGATTGGATCAAACGACCATAAAGTTTATTGGCTGAAGGATGGCAAAAAAATCGCTGAGTTTGAAACTGGAGGGACCGTCAAGTCTAGCGCAACTGTTTTAAACGACGGAACTGTCGTCATAGGGTCTTGGGGGCAAAAAGTCTATTGGTTGCAAGATACCAAAAAAATAGCGGAATTTGAAACTGGCAATATTATTGACTCAAGTCCAGCTGTACTGAGCGATCAAACTGTGGTGGTAGGGTCTGGTAAGAATGTCTTTTGGCTTAAGAGTGGAAAGAAAGGGCCAGAGTTTGAAACTGGTGGTGTCATTATGTCAAGCCCTGCAGTACTCAGCGACCAGACTGTTGTGGTGGGTTCATTTGATTTCAGTGTTTATTGGTTAAAAAACGGCTTAAAAACAGCCGAATTTCGCACTGATGATGCCGTCGTTTCTAGCCCCGCCGTTCTAGCTGACGATATTGTGGTGGTGGGATCATCGGACAAAAAAGTTTACTGGCTTAAGGACGGTAAAAAAATTGCGGAGTTTAAAACTGGACGTGAAGTGTATTCTACCCCAGCAGTTTTCGCCGACGGGACCGTGGTCGTGGGTTCATCAGACAAAAAAGTATACTGGCTAAAAAGAGGCCAAAAAATCGCAGAATTTGAGACTGGAGGCAATGTTAATACTAGCCCCACTATTTTAAGTGACGGAACTGTAGTGGTGGGTTCATCAGACAAAAAAATGTATTGGTTGAAACTAGAATGACTTCTTTCAAATTTAAAATCCAGATTTGCAAAAATTAAGGTCACAGGACTGGATTCAATTGTTTGTAAATGCTTGCTCGATATGTGCTGAAATAGAAAAAGTATAAGAATATTCCTTTTAATTATTAGATAGAAATAGTCGATTTGAGCCGCCAAGAACTTATGGTGATATTGGTTGATGTAGTCTAATCAGAGCCTTAGTAATAGCCTTATGCTAAAGATGTAGGAAGTAACATGAAAAGAATAGTAGCTAGTATCTCTGCGGTGTTTTTATTTTTGGGATGTTCTAAGTCAGATAGTTCTGGTGACTCGAATCCTCCTCCTGGAACTGATGATCAAGTTTTTGAAGCACCTTTAACGGGTGTCTTTAGTGGAAATCCGTGGGAGGTTAAAACCTCATGGGTCACGAAAATCGATGCCATCCAAGGCAGAGATGAATCGTATAGGTTTCAGTTTAGTGATCAGATGCTAGATAGTCCTTGTGACCCATTCAGTTCATTAGAGGTCAAAAACTTCAGAAAATTTATGCTATCGGCAAATCTTTCCACTGGACGGCAGAATAAGAATTTGAATTCTGGGGGCTCTGTTACATTTGTCGTCGCACAAGAAGGTCAAACGACTCAAAATTTTATCGGAAATGGTTGGCTACAGGTTGATTCTTTTAATCGACGGGATGCGGTCGGAAAGGTTTACGGAGAGTATAGTGGCCTATACAAAATTGCTGGATCTTTTAAAATGAAGATTTGCCCGCCGACGTCTGCGGATCCTGAAACTGATTTTGTAGAGGATAAGGAACGAGATCCTAATTTGTTGCATGCATTTAAAGGTTTTGATCCTTATCTTGGTAGCGATTGGTCACATGAAATGAAGCTAGCAGCCAACGGAACAGGAAGTTTAAAGGTATTTTCTGATAACGATACATTTGAAGACTCAGATTTTGAATGGAAGTTGGATTCTGGATTAGATAACCCTCGCATAATCTTTAAGACCA
>JAPLFV010000273.1:20765-29113 GCA_026390495.1 Pseudomonadota bacterium
AGTTGGGGAGAAGCAATACTGCCTCTATGATCGACTGAAGTTGTCTTCTGGTCAGCTAAAATTAATGTGCCAAATTAGGGGATTTCCATATTCTTTGCCCAAGGCTGACAAAAGTTATAGTCACATTATGCAACGACTTTGAGGTCGCAATTTCTTTGTTTGAAGTCATTTAGTCTGCGATTTTAAGCCAGGGCTTTGATGCTTCATCGCGATTGCCGCCCTGACAATTCGCCGGCTGCCATTATACAATTCACGGCTCTGACTTGTATGGCTTTGGCGGTACGTTTTACCACACTAAGCAAAAATTAAAAAAACAAACTCATTTAAATTCATTAATAAATCAAAATAATGAATTAAAAAAATTGCCAAATTTACTGATAATGTCGCTCGAATTGAACCGCAGGTGCGGTCCGACATTTTTACACTCAATTCTCATTTAAAGGAGAAAATCGCATGAATTTAATTTTTTTAATTCTTATCTCAACAGTCCTCCATACCAGTGCAATTCAGTCGGCCTACGGACGTACTTCCAAGTTTACGTCAAACGAAACCATTGAAACCTATCGACAGCGACAGGACGATGCGACGCCGCCTAGCATTCTAAGCTGGTTACAAGATGGAAACATAAGATTCGCCTCTGGAAAAGCGAATCATGGGGGCTATCCTCGAAACACACAAAGAAGAATGCAAATTGCCTCTCAAGGTCAACGCCCACTCGCGGTTGTTTTGTCCTGTATTGACTCAAGAACCACCCCTGAGTTGATATTTGACACGTCGGTAGGAGATCTCTTCACAGCAAGAGTTGGTGCCAATGTTGTCAATGACGACATTATAGGAAGTGTCGAGATTGCAGTAGAATCTGGTGCAAAGGTTGTCATTATATTGGGTCATACAGACTGTGGTGGGATCAAAGGTGCTTGCAGCGGGCTTGAGTTGGGCCATATGACTCAACTTTTGGATCGCGTGAAGCCAGCAATCAACTCGACAAATGTGCGTCTGGATCTAAACCCAGAACTCTCGATGTTTGTTGGAGAACGTGTAGTAAGCAACAGACGCTACATAGCAGAAATTAGCCATGACAATGCGGAGGCGAGCGCTCACCAACTATTGTCAAGAAGCTCCATTCTTCGCGAAAAGTTTAAGAGTGGAGAGATTGTCCTAATTTCAGCAGTTTACAATGTTGAAACTGGCTTCGTTACATTTAATCCTCAGAAGTAAAATTTGGAGAGCAGCATGAAGTTATACTTTATTCACAGCGGATTTTATGAAGTAGAGAATTTAGGTGGCATTTTGAATAAGTTGACATATTCATAGTTTTTTTTGTTTCGAATTACAATATCTTGCCACAAAGGCCCTATGGTTTGATTGCAATCAAGGATCTTCAATGAAGCTAGCAATAATGTTTATGATTAAAGTAGAAAATCAAACATCGACGACAGAGGCATAGAGGCAAACATCATGAAAATGCTTGCCCAATCAGCATCAGCGGTCAAAGCAGAGAAGTTCGGCGTATCATTTCCATCTAGGACTGAATTTGATTGCTTTATTCTGCTCTCTATACTGGACCTCATATGATTCGCCAGATCTACACTGCCCTTGCAAATCAGTATCAATTCGGAATTAAGATTGGCGGATCTGGGGTCAATGTTGTATGTCCCGATGATCGTTGTATCATTGTCAATCACGGCGCGTTTTGCGTGGACTCCCCAACGCTCTGACATAGGAGGGAATCGACCATAATCTTTCATTGGTGATCCATTGTAGGCATATAGTTTGAATCCATTCGTTTTAATTCGGATTAAATTTCCAAACAATGGAGCGACGGTATAATAGGCATCGGTAGATTTGAGGCTGTTTGTTAGAATTTGTAACTTGACCCCACGCTTAGTAAGTTCTTTTATAACGTCTTGGCCGTCCTTTCTAAGCACTAGATATGGGCTTTCTGCCGTGACACTGGATCGGGCTTCTGAAAGTACCTGAGCTATGGCCGGGAACACTTTTCGATAGCTAACTCCCGATCCTGGATAGTCAGTTATAAATCGCACATCGTTGCAGGTTGTGGAGAGCTCTTTAGTTTGTAGAGATTGAATTGATATCAATAATTCTAAATCTGCTTGTGTTGGTTTAGAAATGTCGGACTCTGCAACGTCTTCAGGTGATTCATCTGGGGGAACTGCCCAAGGTGAATTCCAGTATAGATCAAAACTTTCGCTGATAGCAGTTACAACTGGCCCGGATATCTGTACATCGCTATCCAAAAAGTTGTAGTGTGAACCGAGATCGAAATAATCATCGGCAATGTTTCGTCCACCAAGGATTACGTCCTTCTGATCCGATATAAGCATCTTTCGATGAGTTCTATGATGCATTCGAAAGATCCGAGTGATCGCAGCTGTGTTGTAATATTTTACTTCAATTCCAGAATCTCTCATCAGTTTCGCATACGCTGGTTTCAGCTTAAACACAGCTAGCGAGAAGTCTACAAGAACCCTGATCTTGATTCCTTGGCGTGCTTTTTCAATAAGCGCCTGAGTGACAATGCGACTGCTCTCATCTAGTTCATAAATAAAGAATTCTAGATCTATCGACTTTGTTGCACTCTTAATCATTTTTAGTCGCAGTGAAAGCGAATCTGCGCCTGTGTCAATGAGAGAGATGACATGTCGCTGTTTGGAAGAAACGTTCGTGGCTTCATGAAACGGTGGTTCCCCCAACCAAGTTGTTTCAGTGACCTTTAAAATCGCTAAAAATACTCCGTAGAAAACCACTATAGAAATGAAACATGTTAAACCTATGTAGAACGCCACCGCTCTTAATGATTTGAAGGTCACTGGAAGGTCTCCATGTAGTCAGTATTCTTGAGATTAAAGTGAAAATGGAAATGTAGAGATCCTTAGTGATTGTAGCAGAATCCATCTTAGGATGTTGATGGCATAGTGTCGCAACGTTGCCCTTTTGAGTGGTCCGTTTCTATACCGTTGATGCGAAAGTAAACCGCGAATTCAATGAAAAAACCAATAAAATCAGCAGACTTGATTGGATCCGTTTTTGCAAGGATTTAGGATGGCCGAGTTGTTCTGCCTTTAACAAATTGTTGATTCTGACATTTGGGAGAAAAATTATGAGAAATTTTTTGGCATCCATCGCTTGTACGATCTTATTTTCTACAGTTTCCTCTGCTCAGATTGGTGGCCCAATCGGCGGACCCCTCGACGGAATCGATCACATAACAAATTTACGAGAAAGCGTTATAAAGGAATTTCGTCAGGTAAAACTTGAATTAGCGGATTTTAGACGAGCATTAGTTAGGCAAGTGGGGCAATTCCAACCGGTTTTTCAGTTTACCCAGGAGTATGATGATTCCATTGACCATGCGATTCGAGTCGCTCGAAATGTTGATTCAACTGGATTGGAAATGATCGAAGCTCAAATTATTGCTCAGACTTCAAGAACGCACTTGACGATTGCTATCCGTGAAAATCGCATCGCACGTTATCCTGACTTGAAGGCCAAGTTTTCAACCTTTCACCAAACTGGATCATTAGCTTTCCCACTGTTCGCACATTTGCGTCAATCGCAGCCTAGTGATGGCACTTTGCAAGGTGTTTACTTCTGTAGAGCTTCTGCAAATTCTCCTACCAGCGCGCCAGCAATCTTTCAAAGTCTGTCATTCTCCCTTGATCAAGCAAAATTTGATGTGATGTCAAAATGCAGCCGAACACAGCTGTCTTGTAGTTTGGAAGAATGCAAGCAAGGTGGACAGGTAGTACCTTAAGCATTGTTACTAGCGAGTCTAACACTCTTGCATTCAATTGCTGTTATGGGATGATCTCCCGTATCAGCAATTTTTTTATATTGAATTTTCAGAAGGTGTTTAGGATTGATTGTTTGCGCATTTTGGAGTGACTCTCAATCTGAGATCTTCACTGCAGGATTTCATACAACAAAGGTTGAATTCCAATGATTGGCAAGAATTTTTTGGATTCTTAGATCCATTTTTTGTTGCAGAATATTTGGATCAAATCGGAGAATAAAAAAATATTGGATAAAATAGATTTTAGGGTTAACTGCCGGCTGTCATTGAAGCGCCAATGTAGGTATTCCTGAATCGTGACACCCACTAGTCTCAAAAAATGAATCTTGTGATAAGATGTCAATACAGCAGTTGATATTTCAGAATGGAGGTCAGTTTAAAATGACATCATGCCCATGTACACCCACCAGCTCTTTTGATAAATGCTGCGGGCCATTCATTGTAGACGGCCTAGTGGCGCCAACTCCAGAAACGGTAGTTCGTTCGCGATACTCTGCATTCGTGATGCGCAGTTTAGACTATATCGATCAAACCCATGCCCCAGAGATTTGCGACGACTTCAATCGCGCCGAAGCGGAACGGATCGCAGAGGATGTTGACTGGCATGGATTAGAGATCGTTGGTACGACGTCACGGGGCGACGGAGTAGAAGTGGAGTACATTGTGCGGATCCGACAAAGCAATCGAATTGTAGCAAAATCATCGGTGTCCAGATTTCGTCAAGAAGACGGACGGTGGCTCCTAGTCAGTAGTCGTGCTGGACAGAAAGTTGCAGCTCAACGCTTTCTTACGGCGGGGCGCAATGACCCTTGTACCTGTAATTCAGGGAAGAAGTTTAAGAAATGCTGCGGGATCGCTTCATGAGTCACAGTATCTCTGCAAAACACTTCAATTGTAACGCATGCGGTAAATGTTGCTATGGTCAGCTACCTTTAACGATTGAAGATGCATTTAAAAATGTCGAGCGATTCCCAATATGTTTTATATGGACACCTCTCCATCCAACAAACAAAGATTACAGGGCAGCGAAGGGCTATGGCGTGGTGATACCTGGTGCAAACCAAACAGAGATTACGGTTTTGATAGTGCCGACGTCGTTTATTCCAAGCACTCTACCGTGTCCATCTCTGCAAGATAACAATCTCTGCGGGATTCACGAGGACAAACCTTTGCGATGCAAAACTATGCCGTTCTACCCCTACAAGGATGAGAGATTTCAGGCTGATCTGCTTTCTCCTCGAAAGGGTTGGGAATGTGATGTTTCGAATGAAGCTCCAATCGTTTACGATGAGGGAAAAATTATCGACCGCCTTGCCTTTGATAATGAAGGAGCACAACTTCGATTAGACGTCTCAATTTTGCAAGTTTATGCTGACTACATGTTAAAATACACTCACGGACTTGCCGGCAAACTTTCTCAGAATTCTACTAGCCGCAATCCACAACAGATGATTACTAGTTTGTCATCTTTTTTGACCGCGACTAGAAACCAAAATTCATCAGATATCGCCTCAAAACAGCTGCCTGTGCTCGATTCATTTGTTAAGAAGACAGAATGTGAGCCTCAGCTAAAAGATTTTCATCGCTACTACGCAAGTTGGTATCGTGAAATGGAATTCCTATCTAAGCGAAAATCATCCCTAAATAATTATACAAGTGAAGCGCGATCAATTTCACAACAGCTATGAGGAATTTGCCTACATAGCAACTGCAAGTTTTCAGATTACGTCAAGCATTCTTCAAGCGCAAACATACCACTGTTTCGATATGGTAAGTTTGAGGAAAAAAATCGAATCCTGCGACTGAAACGATCTCGTAGTTTGACTTAAGCAAATGCGCAATGTCTCGCGCTAAAGTTGTGGGGTCGCAGCTAACATACACGATGTGTTTAGCGTTGATTTTGACGATCGAATCTAAACACTTGAGCATGCCTTCTCGAGGTGGGTCGGCAATGATGACGTCGTAGGATTGTCGCTCCTTGATCTCGCGTAGAAGAAATTTTTCTGCGTCAAAAGAATGATACTCGCTAGCCTCTATATTGTTTTTCTCGAGATTCAATTTTGCCATTGTGATGGCTTTCTTGGAGAATTCAACTCCCTTTACAAAAATGCCTTTGTGAGCAAACTGCAAAGATAGATTTCCAGATCCACAAAAAATATCGAGGATTCTCTTTGGATTTAGGGGAAGAATGAGTTTGTTTAAATAATCTCTCAACACATGGTTCTGAGCTACATTGACTTGTTGGAAAATGCCGGAAAGAGTGAGGTAGTTCAAACCATTTTGAGAATCAAAATTGAGGGCCATAGCGTCACTTTGGTTATGTACATGAATGCAGTGTTTAACTTGAGGGAACGATGAAAAGTATTGAATAATGTCTTCAGCGCGTAAGCTCTTTGAGTCTGGATCGTAAACTGACAAGGCCAAGTGCCCTTCTGTTTCCTGATACAGTGGCAGATCTTGGATTTCGAATCGAAATTTAACCTCTTGATTCGGTAACTTTGGCAAACGTTTCTTTATTAGTTCAGTCAAAAATTGATTGATTCTGTTTGTTGCAATATCACACTTAGACACTGACACAAAGTCTCTCGAAGACCTCTGAAAATACCCAAAGGTTAGATTTCCAGTGGTACTGACTCTAGCTTTTAAAAGGATTCGATTCCGATAGCTATGTTCCAAAGAAGAGCCGTGCATGTTGATGTTAATCGGTGTTGCAATCTTGCTAATTCGTGCAAAGGCGCTCTCAATAAATGATCTCTTCCACTCTAGTTGAGTCTTATAGGGAATCTCTTGCCAGTCACATCCTCCGCAGAGGTCACTGTATTGACAATTGCTAGTCTGCCGCAGTGAACTTCGCTCAGTCCAGGATTCTATTTTTGCGGTTGCATAACGACCAGAATCCTCGACAACAACAGCTTTAACAGAGTCACCGGGTACAGAGTTGGGTACGAAAAAGACTTTCCCGTTAAGTCTTGCAACCCCTTTGCCGCCAAATGCGACTGAGTCTATTTGTAATTCTAGCTGAGGCGGTCGTGGGTCGCTCATTGAAAGTAGTCGTTCCTTTTTGATATAGTATCAATGCAATCTAGCGGCATTGAAGTGAACTGCTGCTTTGAGTTTAGTCTATTGAGTCTGAAGGTGCAATTTTCATTTTCGGATGTCTAGTTTTTTGGTTGTGGTTTCGATTCTATTCTATTCAGTGATTCTATTTTTCATGCGAGTTAAAGAAATTAACTCTGCCGAACGAACGTTATCAAATTCCGACCAGGTGCATTTCATGTGGGTGCTCTATCTTTTTAGTTTCTTTAAGATGTTCTTGATCATCATGCCTGTGATCGTGCCGTTTTTTCAAAGTTTAGGCATGTCTATGACTCAAGTCATGCAGGCTCAGGCTGTTTTTGCTTTGACAGTGGCAGCTATGGAGATACCTACTGGATATATTGCTGATCGGTTTGGAAAACGATTGTCGATATTCTTTGGTGCTCTTCTCTATGCAGGTTGTTTCACTGGATTAACTTTTGTAGATAGTTTTTTTGGAATTTTGATTTATGAGGTCATGATTGGTATTGCTATGGGATTTGTCAATGGTGCAGACATTTCTTTGATTTATGAAAATTTTAAAGGTAAAACCACTCAACTGGACAAAAATGTACCTGTTTCGGTAGCCTTTGCAAATTATCAATTGGCTGTAACTTTGGGTGAGTCTACGGCAGCAGTGTTGTCTGGATTTCTGGTCTCTTATGGCCTTAGGTCTGTAGTTTTGGCTCAAGCAATATTTGGATGGATGCCGGTTGTACTTTCGCTTCTAACCTTTAAATTTCTTGCCGAGCCCACCGCTAGTTTAAAGAAAGATACACACAAGATAGGTGATCTTAAAATTTTTTTGAAAAGTGTTTTGCAAAAAGAGAGTCTTGCCATAAGGCTTCTTTTAGCATTGGTTGGAATGAGTTTGTCTAGTTTTATCGCTGTCTGGCTGTTGCAAAAATATTGGGAAGTTAATGGTATCGGGTATGAGTATTTTGGATTGCTATGGGCTGGGTTGAATCTTTCAACAGGGCTAATTGGTAAATGGAACCGCTACATCTTGAATCAGGTTGGAGCGAAGGGTGTATTGTGGTTGATTGGAGGCCTTCCTGTGGTGAGTTATTTGGCTTTGGCGTTTGTGCCGGTGTCAATTGGTTTAGTTTTCTGTTTTGGGTTCTATTTAAGCCGAGGTTTAACTCAAGTTTTTTTGAAGGATCATTACAATAGAGTGATTCCATCAGAATTTCGCGCGACAGCCAACTCATTGCCTTCGTATTTGTGTTTGCAATCGTTGGACCATGTATAGGTTGGATAGCTGATGTGTATGGACTTCCAGTGACCTTTATTGGTTTGGCAATAGTGTTTTTGTTTTTGGCTGTTTTCCTAATGAGACCTAGTAAACTCGGAATGGAAACGGAACTTTGAAGATGCACTTTCCCATTTGCTGAGGCCTAGCTGTTCTGGCAGATTATTTTTTCCAGGCTGCCATTTCGTGAATGTGACTTTTGAAGGT
>JAPLFV010000143.1 GCA_026390495.1 Pseudomonadota bacterium
TACATTAAACCGTCATAAGGCAACCCCGATGTCTATTATAGATGGCCAAACTAAATTGCTTGGCCTAGTTGGAAAAAAAACCAACTATACATTGTCTCCAATGATTCATACTGCATCTGCACAAGAATTGGGAATCAATCAAATATATGTTAATTTTGATTTAGATTCGGGGGCACTTAAAGAATTTATAGATTCGTTTTGGCATTCCGGAGGAATCGGACTTAACATCACTAAACCTTACAAAGAACTTGTTGCTAAATGGTTTCCAAACTCGAACTTAAAGTCTGTCAACACACTTTATCGAAGTCAAATTGAAACATGGGCAGCCCAGTCGACAGATGGAGAAGGATTTGTAGAAGGCCTCAAACATGCTCAAATTGATATTTCCGCAATCACCCACCTGATAATTCTTGGCAGCGGAGGTGCAGTCAAAGGCCTCTTACAATATGTGTTACCCCGCTACAGACAAATCAGATCAGTAGATATATTTACCAGAAACAGTGTTGCTGGAGAGGAATTGCAACTATTAGGAAAATCATTTGGTATTTCTATATCTTTGCATGAATGGAACTCTCGAAAATTCACCGATTCCATTTCCCACAATTCCAATCACTCCACCTTAATAATTCAAGGCACAAGCGGGCCGCAGTCTGGTGACCTTCTCACTGAATTTGTTCCTGCGTTATCCTCGTATAAAGGCGCCTTCTGCGATCTTATATATGATCAACCAAGCGCTTTATTTCATTATGCACGTTCAAATGGCTTAAAATGCCAAGATGGACTGCCAATGCTCATCGAGCAAGCTCGACTATCGCAATTGCTTTGGTGGAACAAAGCTGCCAGTTATGAATTTATTTTTAAATTGATGCCATCTAAAATCTAATTTTAATAGTCTCTATGCTAGTTTCTTTTAGAAAAGGCCAATCAGATGGTACTTCTAAGGTATGCCTCATAAAATTCTCGGCAGACGCTAACCTGCTTCAAAACAAGTGATGGATTCAAAATTCCAATTTTCAGAAACCTTTCTCACATTTAAAATCAGCTGCAATGAGCGATGATATGATGCACTGTCATTCGGTCCAGCAATTCCCTCGACGTTTTCACCGTCATTCATAAATGAAAGTCCACAAGACAACAGGTCAGTATCAATTTCATTTTCATTCTGGCAATCCAAATCTAACTTAAGCAACGCAGATTCATGACCCAATGAGGCGGACAAAAATTGATGAATATTTTGAGGCCCGGTATCGCAACCTTCTATCTCCATTTGAATGTTGCTTAAAAGGTAATCAATGACAACAGCCTTTTTTGGACCTCTATCAGCGTGATTCAACTTGGCTACAACGGCCTCTTTAGCCTGTGTCGATTGTTTCTCAGAAAAAAAACTTTGAAAGATAAATTTCCGCTCAAGAATGACTATTGCCAATATTGCCCCGACAGCAATAAAAAAAATTGAGGACAAAATTCCATTTCGAATCTGCATGATGATGGTTCCTATATACCTGTTGAAGCCAATTCTCTTCTGTTAAATGAAATAGAATGTATAATAGCACATGATAACACCCAGTGGCAAATGACCTGCTTTTGTCCGCTCAACAATTTCTCTATCTGCGCTCCAACAAAGAAACGCAAAACTTTAGTCGATCATCTCGTCAAAACTATAGGAAAGATAAAATATGACAAAACTCAATCTTCTAGTACTGGCTTCTTTTGCTATGGGCTGTGTTCGGCATCAATCCTCAGACTTGAAGTCAAGATCTAGAGAGCAGGTTAAACAACCTACAGAATCCTCTATTGTAGACCCAGGAAAAATTGACTCAA
>JAPLFV010000188.1:0-16892 GCA_026390495.1 Pseudomonadota bacterium
CTTCATTTATGAATTGCAGTAGATGGAATGATAGTCAAGAGTGGAATTGCGACGACTAAATTATTGGATTCTGCCGTTAGGCAGGTGGGCAACATTTAGCTATAGGCGAACTTCAAATGGATTAACTTCAATAAAGAGCGCAACCCTATTAAAAAAGCGGATTCACTCAAAACTGAGCAAATCCGCTTCTCTTAAAATCCAATGAAATCATTGACGCAAAAAGCTGAGCAAAAAAACCTAAAAATTACTTCTTAGTCTTTTTAGCCTTCTTGCCTTTGCCTTTGGCTTTCTTCTTCGTTGCCTTCTCTGTTGGTGCAGGAGCTTCATCAACGGCAGGAGCTTCACTTGCAGCTTCGCCTTCAGGTCCGGTTAGAGTTTTGTCATCACTAGCTGATTCGGCTGGAGCAACTGGCTCTTCAGGTTCATCTTTTGAACAAGAATTAAAACCAGCAATCGCGACGAACGCACAAAAAAGCTTCACTTTAAAAGATTTAGATGAACAAATCACAAAAGAACCCTCCATTGACCAATTTTTGTAATTAATATCAAACACTAAGAAAATAACACATTAAATCAATCTTCACAAATCTTCACTGTTAATGACGATAAAATTTCCGCCGTTGAGCTTGGAAACGGGGTAGAACGCATCGTCGAAAGATCAATCGAGGTTAAGTGCACCATGCCAACAAAAATCCGTCCAGCGATCTTCCTCGCTGGCAGTATTTGATCTGCTGGACTCAATAAATCTCGTACTATGATCTGCTCGATAGATACTTGCTTTTCACTGAAAAGCACTTGCCTGGTATAGACGTGTAGTTGATCTTCAAACCTTGCGGGTCGCCAGTATTTTGCATTGATTTCTGAAATGACCATGGCAAAACCGGAATCCATCAATGCTTTGAACGGCAGTCTGTGCTGACGCAGAAAATCGACTCGGCTTCTTTCAATAAATCGCAAATAATTGGGATGATAAACAACTCCCATAGCATCACAATCTTCAAACTCAACTCTAAGTGGTGCATAATGAATATTATCTGGCTGCTTATTCTCCAAAATTAATACTCCAACTTGGAGTTTGAGCCTCAAAAAGACCTGTTTCTAGCTTTCTCTGGTTGCTGCCATCCCTATTCATTATATAAAGTTGGTGGACTCCTTTAATATTCTGACCATTTGTTCGATTCGACATAAAAACCAAGTTCTGCCCATTTGGGGAAAACCAAGGTCTTTCATTATCTCCAGTTCTAAGAGTCAATCGTTCCAGTTTTGTACCGTCTGGATTCATCAAAAACAAATCAAATCGATCTATTTCTTTATCATAACCTGCAAAAGCTAATCGATCTGACTCTGGTGTCCACGATGGCGTGGCATTATACCAACCAACATAAGTCAGCCTCTTATCATTGATAACCCTAGCATCTGTTTCACTATTCCATTTTAAACTTGCGACAAAAATGTGTGGGTTGCCAAACCGGCCGCTTACGAACGCCAGCATCTTTCCGTCAGGCGAAAACGTTGGGTCAACATCAAGGCCTGTGCCACTAATGAACAACTTCCTTGTGCCACCATTTGGACTAATCGAATAAATATCAGCATCACCATTAATGGAACCAGTAAACGCCAAAAATTTGCCATTTGGTGCAAAGTTTCCACCACTATTGATCCCTTTAATACCAGATAATTTTTTAGACTTTCTGGATTGGGTATCATAAACAAACAGATCGGGGTTACCGTCTTGAAAGCTTGTATATCCATCAAAATCAGAAATATAAATCTGTTTCGCAGCGTTAACCGATGTTTTACCCACAAAAGTCAGTTTCGAATTAAAAATTCCAGACTTCCCGGTATAGGCCTTAAGTACTGCATCTCCGTAACGCCGAATGATGGGTATAATCTGACTTTTATCAAATCTCGAGTATTTCTTACCTACAACTACCTCACCGCGTGCCACATCTATTGTCTTAATGCTGAGAGTCCATTGACCAGCGTCAAAGGATAGCATTCCCAAAGTCAAAGATTCTGCAGAAATAGCTTTCCATATTGCAAGGTCAGTTGGTTTGACAACTGAATCGGTATACCAGCTTTCACTCGCTTTTGTCATGATATCGGCAAAAGCAGCAGAATCCATGGTATTAAAAAGCCCTGTAAATGTGAGCAATCTAGAAAATTCGCGGGCCCCACTTTCAGAAATTTCTATACCATCAGGAGAACGGCTCTTGGAATCGAGATAAAAGTTGGGGGTCGCACTCAAAATTTTCCTAAAATTGGGGCTATCAATATTAACTATCAGCGCAGGCCCAGCATAGGAGTTGCTATTCACAAGGAATTGACACAAAAAAACCAGACCGAGTAATTTTATTGCGGCAATTTCAAAGGACAAAACAAAACAATTTTTAGACTTAAACATTTAACAATCCAACCTTTCATATACTTTACATTTTCACATGATATCTTTAAATAAATCGTTAGACTACATTCTGAAATTTATCTGAATCTCTTTACCAGCAAATTCCGTTGGGGGTTTGGGCAGCGGTACCGAGTTCTTTACTGCAGTCAAAACAGCTTTGTCGTAGACTTCGCTACCTGACGAACCATTTAATTTTAAACTAACTAAATCCCCCGAATCGTTAATTACAACCGTCAATGGTACTGACATTTTCGACTGCGTATATCTAAAATTTTCAGGTAAATTAAAATTTCTCGCTACAGCAGACTGCAAAGCGTTTCCATATGCGTTGCTTCTTATGAGGCCGACGGCACCACCACTGCTCCCACTATTAGATTCGGCAGAATCTTTAGACTTTTCGTCCTTCAACCGAGCAATGGCGTCTTTCTGAGCCTTCATCTTCTCGTCGACTTTATTTTCTTGCTTCAATTTCTCTACAGCGAGTCGTTTTCTCAAATCATCTAAAGCAACTTTATTGGCATCTTCTTCCGTTTTTTTAATCTCAATTTTTTCATCATTCGAGACTTTCTTTTCTTCAGCAATGGACTCGTCTGCTTTTTTATCAATTTCATCGGGATTCAATTCATCCGGAGCCTTCTTCTGGGCTTCAATCTCAAACTTCTTTGGCAATTGAGGCAGTAGGTTCTTAGGAACAGCCTCCTCCTCGCTTTTATCAGCATTTGGAAGAGCAGTATCTTTTGGTGACTTTAGAGCAATATCTCCCATAAAATCAACATCAACATCCCAAACCTCTTCGAAATTGATTTTAGGTCCAGACCAAAAAAGATCCGGTCGAATCAGCACAATCATTAAGTGAACAAGAATAGATGTAGCGACAATGATCTTAAATTTCATTCGGTCCAAAGGCATACCGATTTGTTCAGGTTGCTTCATCGCAGATGGAGCAACCTCATACTTAAATGCCGGTTTTACTACTTGGGCCATAGAAAAAAGCCTCTTATTTCTAATAAACGAAACAATTTTCAACCTTTTGGAGGTTGAGTCAACATTGAGATCCTTGTAACACCCGCCAATCTCGCCGCACTCATCGCATCGACTACTGATGAATACAAAACACTTTTATCCGCGCGAATAAAAATCTCTTTCTTATCACGATATTGGTAAACGGCCTTCAATTTCGCGGGCAATGCGCTCGGGGGAATCTCCGTTTTATCAATAAAGTAATCACCTTTTTGACTAATAGTTACAACGATTCGATCCTCATCTGACAATGTTCCTTTAGCTTTACTTGAAGGTAGATCAATATTGATTCCTCCAATAGAAATAGGGGCTGCAACCATAAAAATGATCAAAAGTACCAACAGTACATCGACCAAAGGAATGACATTGATCTCTGCAAAATCCCCGCCAAGATCATCGCCACTGCTTTTATCAAAACCAATATTTCCACCAGCCATGCCAATCACCTTTCTTACGAATGAACTCAATTAAATCGAAAAATATCACCTTCGACATCAAATTCAAAAAATTCAAAACGAATCAAGTTTTGTCGACAATTGTTTTTGATTTCTCAGTCACTAAGTATCGTTCAACAATATTGAGGAAATCGGCGCAAAAACCATCAACAGACATCATTTGTACTCTAAGCTTTCCATTGAATAAATTATATCCAACCAATGCAGGAATCGCGGCAGCCAAACCATATGCTGTAGCTGTTAAGGCTTCCGCAATACCTGGAGCCACAGTTGCTAGACTTGCGCTTCCAGTTCTAGCAATTCCTTCAAAGGACGTCATGATCCCCCAAACAGTTCCAAACAATCCAACAAATGGCGTGACGGAAGCAATGATTGCAAGATACGGTAAGCCTTTTTCCAATCGTTTACGCTCCAATAATTTTGCCTTTTGGAGAGTTCGATTCAGATTGTCCATCGCCGCGCCAATAGCAATCTCAGGGGCACTTGACTGTTCACGCATTTGATTACTTCGACCAAGTTCAGCGTATCCACTGCGAAAAACTTCCCTTGCTGGACTATATGGATAATCACCTAACCTTCCATTTAGATCATTCAAAGAGCGAGATTCCCAAAAGCTTTTGATAAATGATTCTGTTGTTCCAGACATTTTCTTTAGCTCCATCGATTTGAAAATAATAATCGCCCAGCAAAATATAGAGGAACACATGAGCAATATTAAGGTCATGAAAACAACAAAGCCGGCCTGCCAAGCCCTAGAAAAAACCCCGGGCGTCGATGAACTCGATGTTTCAACTGCCGTTGCCGTTTCTACTGTCTGGCCACCATCTTTTGAAGACTGCGCTTGCAACCGAGATTCACCGGTTGTGACCATGAGACAAAGCAAACACAAGATTAAAGCTTTTAAGCGAGCCATTGGTTTCATTCTCCTTAGCAAAATCCTTAGAATTACTGGTAACTTGTTGTGACTTCATCATATCGCTAACTGGACCATTACGTCAAAAATTTAACTGGCTAGCCAATTTAAAATCTTTAGAAAAGTCCTTAAAAAATAACTTGTATTTTATAAAAAATATGATAATTTCTGGCCGTCAAACCACACCCTAGGAGTATTTATGATTCTAAAATTATATAGAAAAGCCCCCATTCTGATCTTTTCCTCTGTGTTATTAACACTCAGTTCTTGTCATCAAAATGAGACCAGTCAAAAATCCAATCTCGATGTCACAGATGTCAATCACACACCTGCTAAAAGGCAATCTATTGGAAATTGCTGGCTTTATGCGACCTCGACCTGGGCCGAGTCCCTCCATTTGACTGCAACCAACGAGTCGATCAACCTTTCAGAGTCATATTGGACCTATTGGCATTTTTACAATGAGCTCCGATACGCTCAAGAATCCATCAGTACTGGTGGCACTTGGGAAATGGCTTCTAGTATTATAGAGCAACATGGCTGGATGGAAGAAAAAGAATTTCTTCCTGCTGAAGCTGATCTAGAAATGTCACAGGTTCAAGCAAAGGCAGAGAGTTTTGTTAACTCCGAGCTTGCAGAAGGTGGCCGTCTTGCTTCGCGTAGCTCCCGGACTCCTGAGCTAATGATGCAGGTATTAGATGAAGCATTTGGTGTGAAAATGGCTGAGGCAAAATTATTGGCCAAGCCCGCTGCAGATTTGATTGTTGGAAAAAACGCTCAAAGCGAGTTCTATGGCGTAGATCAAGTCATAAATAACTCTCAAACTGATCATAGTTGGAGCAATGTTTCGTATCCAGTTGTTTACGGAAAAAAAGCAAGAGTGCGAGCCCCGCAAAAACGTGAACGATTGAATGTTTTAAAACGTGTGATGACAGCTTTGAATGACGGGCAACCCGTTATCATGAGCGTTGATGTGGACTTTAATGCGCTAAAAAATACGCCATACGCTACCTTTGATTTAGATACCTTGAAGGAATCTGGAAGCATGGGAAGACAAGGGGGCCACCTTTTAGTCCTTGAAGACTATACTGTACGCAATGTTCCAGGTGTTGGCGATCTCGGAGAAGGCAATATGTCACCTGAAATGAAAGCCCTAGCCCTGAGCGGTGATGTTAGTTCTCTGAAAGCCAAAAATAGCTGGGGAACCAATAGGCCTGAAAGAGGCTTAACTGACGGTCACACTTCGTTTACGATTGAATACCTTGATGCAGTGCTCCCTTGGGCCCGAGAAGAGGGTGACACTGACGAGAGAAATGCTTACTGGCACAATGCATTGTCTGACTTTATTTTGCCACCAGGCTATTGAGTTCCGTAATAGTTTGTCGCAATACAATCCAGCAGGGCTTCTCTTTTCAAAAGAGAGGCCTTTCTTCATTTGGCCAAACCTTCTGGAATCATGTTAAACTTAATGTGTGCCTTCTAAACCCCTCTTTATTGGATCTTTCGTAAACATTGGTGCAATTCAAAGGAAGGATTTTTATGACATCACAAAAACTCGACTTCGAAGCATCCTTTTATGCCGCATTTGACCCTAGCAAAATTGAAAGTTTTCTCCAGGAAATGAGTCAAAAAAGTGAGCAGTCGCGACTCCAGCTTCCAAATTTTATTGGCGAAGGCACACATTTTCAAAGTTTTGAATTGCAATCCAAGCCTATGAATCTGGCCATCAACATTGCTAAGCAAACTTTCGTAAAACGTGGACCCAGATTGATTGAAAAATGGAAGTCTGCTCTCAGATCGTTGAAAAACGCTGACTGCAAAGACCTGATTCCTCCTTTTGAGGTCATTCAATATATAGGATTGCTAGCGATAGTGATGCCAAAAGGCTCCCCTCTCAACCGCAAAGGCGCGCAAGCTAAATCGACCTTTAGCGTTCTTGAAGAGACGTCTAAATCCCTAAGTCGGATGGGATTAGTATTGGATGACTATCCGCAACTTGTCGAATGCAACGGCAATATTTTTATTTGTGATTGGTCTGATTTACAGTCTTTATGATTTAAACCAGAAATATTCAAGTCTCATAGACTTGCGCTATAAACGGTAGCTCTCTCCACCTTTGATCAAGGTCAAGACCGTAGCCGATAACAAATTGATTGCTGATTTCAAAACCACAGTAATCTACCTGAACCGGAATTTCCCTTGCAGCCGGTTTATTTAGTAAGGCGCAAAGTTTTAACGTTTTTGGATTTCTTTGTTTAAGCATTCTCAAGAGGTAATCTAAGGTACGACCGGTATCAACGATGTCTTCAAGTACGATGACGTTTTTGCCTCGAATGTCGGTTGAAAGATCATTTGTAATTCTAACTGTACCAGTAGACGTGGTCCCCTGATAGCTCGCAACTCCTATAAAGTCTAAAGTGACCGGTGCCTTTATTGATCGCATTAAATCTGCGGTAAACATTATTGCACCCTTCAATACTGAAATAAACATTACGGGTTCGCCTTGTAGATCTTTGGAAATTTCAGCGCCCAATGTCTCTATTCGCTTCTGAATATCCTCAGCAGAGTAAAGTGTTTTAAACTTAATTTTTTCTGGATCAATACTGCTCATAAAGTTTCCCTATAAAAAATGGATCACTGGATTTCATTTTCTGCCAATAAGACTATGCTATATCACTCGCCATATGAGCGGCTCAATTTTTTGTGCTGGTCCAATCCTGTAGGCGTCTTTGACTCGACTTGCTGCTTGAGCCAATGCATCTTTTGAATTCCCATGAACTGTTGCTAACGTGTCACCGATCTTCACGGCATCACCGACTCTCTTTAGGTTTGACAAACCCACTCCGTAATCAATTTGGTCGGTGGTTTGTCTCCTGCCTCCTCCTAGTTCAATGACCGCAAGTCCCAATTCACGATTTTCACAATAGTCAATGTAACCTGACTCAGTCGCAGTAACGTCAACTTGGTATCCAGATGCTGGTAGGAGTCTTGTATTCTCTAACATTCCAGTATCGCCACCCTGGGCGGCAATGATGTCACAGAATTTATCAAAAGCTCGACCTGATTGTAGATGACTAAGGAGACGTTTGCGCGAAGTCTCGACCTCCAATTTTGGGTCAGCCAATTGAAGCATCAATAATGACAACTCCACACTAAGGTCTCGAGAACTTTGCGGACCTTGGCCTTTCATGATCTCAATACATTCAATAATCTCTAGCGCATTTCCAGCTCGATCTCCCAACGGAGATCCCATGTCTGTCAGCGCACAAGTCACATTAACGCCGCTAGCTCTTCCAACCGAGGCAATCGACTTAGCTAGGGCTAGAGCATCGTCCTTTTTCTGCATAAACGCACCTGACCCAAATTTAACATCCATAACAAGTCCGCCAATACCCTCCGATAGTTTTTTACTTAGAATGGAAGCCGTTATGAGCGGAATGCTTTCAACGGTGTCGGTAACGTCACGCATCGCATACAAACGGCGATCCAAAGGTGCAATCTCTTGAGTTTGCCCCATAAAGACCCCGTTATTTTTCTTCATCAGTTTTTGGGTGGACTCTGGAGAAACAAAAACATTCATTCCCTTGATGCTTTCAAGCTTGTCTAGGGTTCCTCCGGTATGGCCTAGGCCACGGCCAGCAATCATAGGAACCCGAAGCCCCTCAAGAATACACAAGGGCATGATAATGAGTGACGTTTTATCGCCGACTCCACCCGTACTGTGCTTATCAACTATATTCTCCTTTTGACCACCCCAATTCAAAACGGTGCCTGAGTCCCTCATAAACAACGTCAATCGACTTGTCTCCTCTGGGGTCATCCCATTCAGGGCAATGGCCATAAGCATTGAAGATACTTGGTAATCCTGAACGTCCCCTTTAAGGAATCCCCCGAAGAACTGGCTCATATCGTCCTTAGAAAGTTCCTGGCCCTTGCGCTTTTTTCTTATAATTTCTTGAGGTAATAAAGCCATATTAAAACCTTATCTTATGTTTTGAATATTTTAATAAATTTCATACCTTGACATTAACAAAAAACGTGGTAGTTTACCGACCTTGGTCCCTTTGGGAATTATTGTCAAATCCGCTCTATGCAAGCGTTTGAGGAGGTTATCATGGAATTTGAAACCACGACCGATTCTGCCGGAAACCGCGTCAAAAAACTTCCCCCATCTGTTGTTAAAGACATCGAACTGAAAAACCACGCGCGACGTCTTGCTAATTTATCACCTATTCGAATAAAAGTCCGAACATGTATTGCCTGCGGCACCATGTTTGAATCAGCGGGAAACAGAACCTGCGGATGCAACACCCGAAGCACTGGCTATATTGCGGGCAGAGAAATCATCTAACGCCTAACTAGAGCAGGCAACTTAGACTTACCCAAACCCACGAAATCTCAATAAGAGTTCGTGGGTTTTTTATATTTCGCCAATCCTCGCTAGGTAAATTTTGCTTATCTTTGATCCATACCAGTCCGAAATAATGGCAAGACTTTAACATTTTACCCTCAAGCATAAGGCCACTGACAGTTTATGGCAGACCCAATTCAATTTGATCGAAAACCTTACTTCGTGACCTGGAAAGACCAGAACGGTGACATGCAAAAGATTCGCCGCGTTCCTCCTCCAAAATTGCATGAAGCTCTGCCCGAAGATATCGTCAAATTAACCCGAAAAAGAAGTGATGATTTTCCAGAAGGTGCTGAGCTGACTGTTAAACACATCGCGAATCGACATCCAAATACTCTGCAACTAATTGCAGAAGATGGCAAAACCACTTTTGTAAACTATACTGATATAGAAATAAAGGAGAGACGTGCAGCGCGAGATGGGATGCAGCCCGAAGAATTGCCAGAAAGAAATCGATATCTGCTTTGGCCGTAAATGTCCCAATCGCTTAATAAGAACATTTCTAAGACTCCATTCAAATCACTATATGAGAGCAAAACCCTATGAACACGATACCAGTCTTGAATGTTTCATCTATTCGCAAGGAATGGATTTCTCCCGGTCGTGAGCCGTTGGTCGTTCTCAAGAACGTAAATCTCCAAATTGAAGCTGGAACCTCAACCGCAATTGTCGGCCCTTCTGGAAGTGGAAAGTCAACTCTACTATCAATTTTAGCAGGCCTTGATACGCCCACAACCGGCTCTGTCTTTCTCAATGGCGTTAATATCTCTATTATGAATGAATCGAATCTAGCCGAGTATAGAGGCAAAAACTTGAGCATCGTCTTTCAACAGTTTCATTTGATGCCTTCATTAACGGCCATCGAAAATGTTTCGCTTCCACTCGAAATTCGCGGTGACTCTCATGCAACTGAACTTGCAAAAGATGCGCTTAGATCTGTTGGACTTGAGGAACGAATGACACACCTTCCCAAGGAGCTATCCGGGGGTGAATGCCAGAGAGTCGCCATTGCAAGAGCCATCGTGACAAAGCCATCTCTTCTACTTGCCGACGAACCTAGCGGCAATCTTGATCCTGAAACGGGCGAGCAAATCACAAACCTGCTTTTCAAGATCGCCCACGAAAATAAAATGACAATGCTTTTAGTCACGCACAATATGGATCTCGCGGCTAGATGCCAGCAAACCTACGTGATGAAAAAAGGTGAATTAACTAGAGTGCAGGCACCATGAATCACCGTCTTCAAACTTTCAGTGTTGCTTGGCGTCTTGCCATCTTAGGCCTCATCAATCGACGCTCATTTACAATAACAACCGCACTTAATATTGCCCTGGGAGTTTTGGGCTTTCTGGTCGTTCAGGCATTCAATTTTGGATTTCTGCGCGAGATTAGCCAAAGGACTCAGTCGATTGCTGGAGGAGATTTGATTGCGACCACTCGCAATGAACCCAGTGCTGAAATATTGAAAAAACTGAACGAAGGTATACCCAAACCATTGGCCATATCTGAGGAGCAATCTCTATTGACTATGGTTGCGGCAAATGGCCAGTCGCGCCTGATCGAAGTCCGATTTGTAGACCAAAACTATCCGTTATATGGCGACATCACATTTGAAAATTCAAAAAACGAGAAAGGCAGAGCAGAAGAAAAGAATGGCTCCCTCGGCCCGCAGCTAAAAGGTACATTCGACGTCTGGGCCTATCCCGAACTAAAACAGCAGCTCGGTATCTCAATTGGAAGCTTGGTCAAAATCGGCAATCTTGAATTTCGAATCAAAGACTTCATTTTAGAAGACCCTTCTACCTCTGGAATGGGATTTACTATCGCGCCCAGAATCTATGTCAGTAAGGAGCATTCAATTGCTACCGGCCTCATATTGCCGGGAAGTCGAGTCCAATATGCTTGGCGCTATAAGCTAAATCCAGACGTTGACACTGTTAAATTGGAAGAACAATTAAAAACTAAAATTTCAGATCAAGATCTTCGCATACGTTCACATAAGAATGCTTCAGAAGAAATGACGCGAATGCAAGCCTACCTCAATGACTATTTAGGTCTTGTCGCACTTTCCGCTCTCTTCCTTGCAAGCATTGGAACGTCGTACCTTTTACGAGGTCATTTAACTCAGTCCATCAAAGAATTTGGCATCCTCATTTCTTTGGGAGCGAAGCCAAGAACGCCCGTCTACGTCTTTGCAATTCAGTCAATTATCGTTGGATTGATAGGAGCTGGATTAGCAGCGGTACTCTCCATTCTTCTTTTGCCAATCATGCAAATGGTGATGCAGCCAATCACCGGTAAAACCGGGGCAACTGTTTCTTTTAGTATCGCTGGCATTCCATGGATGCCCATTGGTCTTGGCTGTGTCATCGCAATTTTTAGCGGTCTTCTAACAGCATTGCCACTGTTGGTGCGACTCTCTAAGCTAAAGCCAAATTTTTTGTTTCAAGAAGCAAGTGTCCCTAAACTCATTTTTGACCTGTCGTCCGGCGTTTGGTATTTGCCCGGACTCATCGTGTGGTGGCTAGCTGCGATTTGGCAAAGTCAGTCCATTAAAAACGGGTCTCTTTTTGCTGGACTATTCTTATCATCTGCAATTTTGCTATATGTATTTGGTTTAGGGCTCCTAAAATTTTTAGGGAGCTATGTGCAAAATCTGAAAGTCCATTGGACATTCAAACTAGCTTTCATTCAGTTGAGCAGAAATCCTGTAGCAACGATGAGTGTGTTTTTAGCCTTAGCGCTTGGGGCAACGCTTATCAACGTCATTCCTCAAGTACGCAGATCTGTTACCGCAGAAATCGAAAGACCAGATTCTACGGTTCCCCGATTTTTTATGTTTGATATTCAAGACGAACAAATAGAGCCTCTAAAAACCTACTTCACAGACAAGAACATTGCCTATAGCAACCCTAGTCCAATGATTCGCGCGCGTCTGGAAGCCATAGATGGCGTCGCAGCCATCGACCGTAAAATTAATCTTGAAGATAATCGTGAACAAGAGCGTCGCGAAAACCTCCAAACGAGAATGCAAAATCTTTCTTTCCGATTTCCTCTGAGTTCATCGGAAACTATCGTCGAGGGAACCTATGAATTAGCACCTTGGGACGGTACGTCGATTCCAGCAATCAGTGTTGAGCAAGACTTCGCAGATCGCTTAGGCCTGAAAATGGGTTCTGTCATGACATTCGATATCAGCGGTGTAAAACTTGAGGCCAAGATTACCAGCATTCGGAAAGTTCGTTGGACCAGTTTTCAACCCAATTTCTTTATCCTTTTCCAAGCTGGTGTCCTGGATGATGCTCCTAAAATTTGGGTAACATCTGCGTCAGGATTAGACGATAGCAATGTACCCGTTATCCAATCAGACATTGTTAAAATATGGCCTAATATTTCTGTCGTGGATGTTAAGGCAACAATTTCACGCTTGCTTCTATTGATAGACCAGATCACAAACGCAATGAGTTTTGTGGCCATCCTAACTATCCTAGCAGGAATTGGGGTTCTTTTTGCTGTGGCCACTCACGAGGCTCAAAAGCGAAGAACCTCCTTTGCACTACTTAAAACTCTTGGAGCCAATCATACTAAAACCATCCAATCGACTTTGTCGGAGTTTGTTTGTATCTGCGTGGTGGCCATAGTGTTCGGCACGATACTTTCTGGTGGCCTCAGTTTGATTCTCAGTAAATTTATATTCAAAGCAGCTTGGAAACTAGATCTAACCACACCATTGGTGACAGCGTGTGTGCTAATTCCACTGACTCTTTCTATGACATGGTTTGCCATTCGACGAGCACTGAATGAAAAAGTCAATTCTTTGCTATAAAAAAACTAATTTAAAAATAATCGGCGGCTTCATTAATTACACTAGAATACTGATTGTTATTTAAAATATAGTTGGTTGTTTCTCTTTATCCAAAAATGCCGGTTTTTGAGTCTTTCTTCCAAATGAATTCAATCACCTGCTCAATGTCCACAGAAAGAGCTTCACTACTATCGTCAACACTACCGACGTCAACACTACCGACGTCAACAGTAGGCCGCGCTACAAAACCAATAAAAAGGCCAAGTGAAACTAATCACTCGGCAAGTTTGATCTAACTATATCTAATTAAGAAACTCAAACATCTAGTACTTCAATAACTTCAAGATTGACTTACTGCTTCAAGCCATTGATCAGGCACTTTGACGTTGAAACCTTTGATCTTGAAAGTAGTCGATCATGAACACTATCAACATTGTTTAAGGTCAAATCTTCAAAGGGAATACTTGCATCTATAGTTGAAGTAAACTGGGAGCCCAAAGCACATGTCATATAGGTAGAACTATTGGATACTTTGACCACAAGCGCATTCCAAGAGCGAGTGAACCTTTTAGTTTCCCACTCATCTCCCCATACATTCACTTTATCTTCATAGATGGACCGACATCCAGCGTCTTCTATTTTCTTTGTAAAGACTTCAATTTTTGAACCTTTCACAACAAATCCTTCACCAAGTGGCTCAGCCGTTCCATAAACCCAACCAGCGAAACTCGTCCCACTGTTTGCACCGCCCGCCAAACATTTAACATCAATGAAGCTCGACTCAACTGCGGATGCCTCTAAACACATAAATCCAAAAACCCCTGAAAAAACTGCACTAGCAAGTCTCTTAAGCATCAACATAAACCTCTCCTCAAATTAAAAAATTTAAAATCGCATCAAAGTCAGACTGAAGTTGCAAACTAACAATCTGCGCCTATGTGGTCAAAACTGAAACTTTATCAAAAGTTAAAAACAGACACATTTTATGTCAGTTTGGCGCCATATGACTATTGATTGAACATCTCATGAAAAAAGCTGCCAACATGAAGCACCACGTTTCGTTTCTCGACTGGATTTTATTCAAAGTTGAATAAAGTGAATACGGTTCTCAAGAATGCGCAAATTTATCAGTAGATGAAACGAGTGCGCGTGAGATACCTGGTTCAAACGCAGAATGTCCTGCATCTGATACGATAAACAGCTCAGCATGTGGCATGGCCTTATGCAATTCCCAGGCAGAGGTCATTGGACACACAACATCATATCGCCCTTGTACAATCACTGTTGGTATTTTTGCTTTTACCAACACAGAGCAATTGTCTAAAATCCAATTCTCGGTGTCATAAAAACCTTTGTTTACAAAATAATGACTTTCAATGCGAGCAAATGCTTCCGCAAATTTTTCTTCACCAAAAGACTTGACCACATCTGACTTTCGAGAAAATAAATTGCTCGTGATTCCTTCCCACAAACTCCATGCCTTGCACGCTTCAATTCGAGTAGCACGATCAGAGCTCGTCAAACGCTTATGATACGCTGCAATCAAATCATGGCGTTCATTCCTGGGAATAGGCTTTAGGTAATCTTCCCAGGCATCAGGGAAAAGCTCACTTGTTCCTTCCTGATAAAACCACTTAAGTTCCTTTTGCCGCACCAAAAAGATTCCGCGAAGTACGATTTCAGAAACGACAGTCGGATGCTTAATAGAATAGGTCAGTGCGAGAGTTGACCCCCAACTTCCACCAAACACCTGCCAGGTCGCAATCTTAAGGTGACGCCTCAGTGCCTCCATATCAGCAACTAAATGCCAGGTCGTATTATTTTCAATACTTGCATGAGGGGTACTTTTCCCACAGCCTCGTTGATCAAACAAAACGATGCGGTATTTTCGTGGGTCAAAAAACCGCCTATGCTCTGGCGACGTTCCTCCTCCAGGTCCCCCATGAACAAAGACAACTGGTTTGCCTCCAGGGCAACCGCTTTCTTCAAAATACATCTTATGCCCATCGCCCACATCAAGATGTCCGTGATTGAATGGCTCACTCGCAGGATACAACCAATTCTGGGAATCTCTCAAAACTCCATTCATAATGTCTCCTCAAATGGCTTCCATACAGGAATCAACTAATAGTTAGCGCTTGTTCTAGATCTGCAATTAAATCTCGAGGATCTTCAATCCCAACAGACAATCTAAGTAGTGTCGGTCCTATTCCCAATTTTCGCCTGAGCTCTTCTGGTACACTCGCATGCGTCATCTTTTCCGGATGATTGATCAAACTTTCAACTCCTCCCAAACTCTCAGCCAAAGCAAACACTTTCAACTTCTTAAGAAATTTCAACACATGATCGTAATTACCTGCTAAGTCAAAACTGACCATTCCTGAGAAGCCTTTCATTTGCCTTTTTGCAAGTTCATGCCCCGGATGCGACGGAAGTCCAGGATAATAGACTTTGCGCACGGCTGAATGTTTTTCCAAATACTCAGCGACAGCTAACGCATTAATGGCATGTTGTTCCATTCTAATTGCAAGTGTCTTTATACTTCTTAAAAAGAGAAAACTCTCAAACGGAGAAGGGACACTCCCCGCTGCAAATTGAATAAATTTTAACTGTTCGAATAAATCATCCCTCGACATCATGACACACCCACCAATCATATCACTATGTCCGCCAATATATTTGGTAGAACTGTGAAGGACGATATCGGCGCCCAGCAAAAGGGGACTCTGAAAATAGGGAGATGCGAAAGTGTTGTCGACAACTAAAAGTGCTCCAACCGATTTCGCGATAGTGGCCATTGCCTTAATATCTATGACCTTCATTGTTGGATTGGTTGGGGACTCCATCCAAATCAATTTCGTATTTTTGGTTGCGGTTTGCCGAACCAACTCATGATCATTCATATCAACAAACTGAAAATCTATATTGTATTTAGCAAATAAACGTCGAAATAATCTTCCGGTGCCACCATAAACATCGTCGCAAACGATGACCCGATCACCCGGATTTAACAATTGAATGATCGCCTGCTCTGCAGCCAAGCCTGACGAAAACGCCAAGGCCTTCGATGCGCCGACTTCAATTTCTGCAAGTGCCTTTTCATGAGCCTCTCTTGTAGGATTGTCCGCTCTTGAATAGTCATAACCCTTATGAACTCCTGGAGCCTCTTGAACGTAAGTCGAAGTCATAAATATTGGGGTCATAATCGCGCCGGTATTTTTGTCTGGCACCGTTCCTGCGTGGACAGCAATCGTTTTCGGCAAATTTTTAGACTGCATAGATACCTCTTTACCAATTGAGAGAATGAATAAAAAACTCGGCTAGTTTTGCCTCGTAGCTTATCATCCAACAATCTGGTCTTGCTATAGGTTATTTTTACAGAAAAAATGCAACAGGTTCAAAAAAAAGCCCAGGATTTACCTGGGCAAGGATGCATATTCAAAAAAATTATTGGGCCGTCGACAAAATTGATTTCAGCTCACCGCTACGATGAAGCTCCATCGTAATATCGCATCCGCCAATAAATTTTCCTTTTACAAACAATTGTGGAATTGTGGGCCAGTTGTTGACTTCTTTAATGCCTTCACGAACGTCCCCATCGGATAGTACATCGATATCTTTAAAATTAACGCCATGCTGCTTCAACACATGAACAACTTGAGCAGAAAAACCACACATAGGTTGATCTTTGTTGCCTTTCATAAAAAGGACCACAGGATTTGACTCAATTTCGGACTTAATTTTTGCAATCACTTCGGGTTTTGTCATATTATCATTCCTCTCTATAAATTGAAGATTCGAAGGAGCACACAGTCATTTGTGAGCTGTTAAAATCAGAGACTGTTCATTTTATACACCAGAACTCACAAACAGTGAAGCACCTA
>JAPLFV010000188.1:16925-21029 GCA_026390495.1 Pseudomonadota bacterium
CCTATGATTTTGATTCAATCCAATCTTGAACTCCATTCAAGGCATTCTGATAGAAAAAGTTTTATAGTTTCCTCTAACATCTGTTAGAATGGCAAATCCATGGTACAGTCATGGCCACAAAATAAGTCAGCAAAAGCACGATGCTTTCTATCAGTTCCGTCTTTCAGGTGCATCTTTAATATATTCTCTGGGAGATTGCCTTGTACGTAAACCTGCAAGAAACTGTCTACTCCTCTAAAAACGTTCTAAATATAGAACTTAACGATCCAAAAAGTCTAAATTCTATTGGCACTTCCATGTCAAAACAACTTTTGGCGGCTGCCAATAAGGCAATAAAGTTGGCAAGTAGGCAGGAGATTTATGCCTTACTTTTAACGGCACGAGTCGATCGCCCCAGTTCTCGACCAGTTTGGGTTGCCGGCGGAAATTTGAAAGAGCTGTCAAAAATCAGGGAAAAAAAGGCGGCCATTCAATATTCTGGAACAATGATTGAGTTTTGCAAAATTTTGGAAAATCTTCCCATTCCAGTGATCTCTATTATTGATGGGAGAGCCATTGGAGGTGGAGCAGAGATTGCCTTAGCAGCAGATCTACGTATCGGAACCCGGGATTGTAGCTTCGAATGGAAACAGTTAATGATGGGCCTACCGACTGGGTATGGGACAACTCCACGATTAGTGAGCTTGATTGGTCTCGCGGCTGCTCAAAAGTTACTATATTTCTCAGAAACTATCGAAGCACAGAAGTGTCTTTCTTTAGGTCTAATTCAGGAACTTGTTGACTCAAGAGACGATGCTTTCAAATTAATTGATACTCTTATGTCCAGGCTTGAGCCAAAAGCATTCAAGTCACAAAAGGAACTTTTCTGTAAAGCTGCAAAAAAATTTGAACTTTCAACATCTTTGCAAAGTAAGATTTTCGGAAGTGCCTGGTTAAATCCGCTACACAGCAAACAGATTGAAGCGTTTCTAAAAAAATAGGTCTATTCAGAATTAACTTAAAAAAATTTTTAGTTGGTATGTTGATTTTACATTTCAGCCGAGCTAGACCTTGCACAGACTAATCTTTATCCGTTCATATTTTCTTTATAGAAACGACGGAGATTATTTTGAAATGCCCACACACCAAGCTCTTCATCCGGGCAAATTCGACCTTTTGAGTAGGCTCCACTTTTAAGTCCGACCTGTACATGTTCACAAATCTCAATATCTTCTTTTTGCACGAGATCAGAAATTTGCAAGTCATCATCGGCCTTAATTTTTAATTTTTTCGGATCAGTTTCCGAGTAATAAAAATCAAAACCTGCATTCTACCAGGTAAAATATTGAGCATTAAATTGGGGAATATCTGATAATAATAGGCTGCTCCGGCAGTATGATATGGATTATTTTCATTAGCCAAAGGCCCGTACTGCAAAATTGATGGTCCATCTATAGTTGTTTTATAACCATCCAATTGGAGTATTTTTGCCAATCCAGGATGGACAGGAGATATGTGGTAGCCTTCCATATAATTGTCAATATACACCTTCCAATTGCATTTTACTTTGTATTCAACTCTTTGATAGAAATTCATCTCGTTCATATCGATAGGAGAAATAGTGCTAGATACTTTGTCAAACAAAGGCTTCATGGATTCCGCATTTTCATTCAAATTGACAAATATCATCCCATAAACGACTTCGACTTTGTATTCGGGAAGTTTACAGGTCTTCTTTTCAAATTCTTGTGCTCCATCAAACTTAGGAGCACCCACCAATTTTCCTGATAAATCATAGGTCCAAGAATGATAAGCACATCGAAAAATTCTTGTATTACTAACGCCATGCTCAGTAGAGGAGACTTTAACCAACAAGACCGGCTTTTCCAACAAGGTGCCTGCCCACACATCGCCAAGATTTCGAATGGACGATAACGGCAAGACATATTGCCAACTCTTAGAAAAGACTGAATTCAGCTCAAACTGATACAAATCTACATTTGTAAACCATTTTGCAGGAATTGTTTCCGCAAGTTCAATTGGTCTTGGCTGCAAATCTTGCAAGTCTTGAGTCGTCCAATTGTAGGTCATGCTTTTTACCATAGCTCAGTTGACATAAGCATTTGGACCGGATTTTTATATTGGTGACCATTTCGAATCTGTTGATTTATCAAATCGTTTAACTCCCGTTGAGTTATGGGAGTGATCGCATCTAGAAACTTAAAGGAAGATTTCGAAGAAACTTCTACGGCATTTAAGGATGTCACGTAAGGTAGCCACAAAGGCGCACGATTTTCCTCAGCCAATTGAATGGTATGAGCTGAATCATAACAGGCTTGTTCACGATCAACCAAAGGGTCTGTCCCCTTGCTGGTCGAGTTGGGAAAATTTAACACTAATAATCGAAACTTAGATAGGTCCCAGCCTTGACTTCCAGCAGGCTTGATAACAACAACTTTAAAGTTTTCTTTACTCACCTTGATATCTTTTTTGGGGCCAATGTATCCCCATTGGTCAGAGCTTCCCCCCGAATATGCAAACACCTCGCGACCTTGTTCCAATACTAAAACTCTAAGAAACTTCTCAAAGCTAACCCAACTTCGTCGATTTAAAAAAGCAGTTTGACCTGCAATATTGCTCATCAAAAACGTGGATTGATTGTCAGGTGTTGAGGATGTGCGATCTCCGCTAGCTACCTGATGGCCTTTATCAATACAAGTACCTTTAAAATCATCGGGCCTGACAGATTGTTGCGACCAGTCTGTGAGATAACTTTCAAGTTGCTGATCCATTTTAAAATTTTTTGATCGAGCGGTTGTTCCGAGAAAACTTCGATTTAACACCCAGCCGACCCAAAGAGGAGTCCGCTCTCCGACATCCCAGCTAAGAGCGTATTGACGACGAGAAACAATAACTTGATCGGCTTCAGCTTGTATTGGCAGTCCCAACTGAATGTTTATGTTTTGTCTCGATTCAATTTCGCCGATTTCTGCCCAAACTGCTGCGTGAGATGCCATGGCAAAAAAATTCATCGAAACAATTATGAGCAAAAGTCCAAATTGACATATCTTCACTGTAACCACCCTGCGCCATCCATGGACGCTGCTTCCGTTGAATTTGCAAAAACATGAAGTAAACTTCAGTAGGCAAGGTCACAGATAGGATCTTTCTCCAATCCTATCGACAATGTCTGCACCAAATCTCACATTGCAGCAATTATGCCAGTTACGAGGTAATTTTTTTTTCTTAAGTCATAGTGTCGTGAAAATGTGGACATATGTCAAAGGCAAAAGTTGAATTGCATGCTCAAAAAAAACGCCGAATGAAGCCGCCTGAATAAAAAAAAGGCGGATATTCATCCGCCTCTAAACTTAAATTAAATATAATTTTGAGTTTATTTTCCGCATGCTTCTAAAGCGAAGGACACCAAAATCTGATCAGCAATGAGTTGATTGAGATCCTCTTGGCCATTAATTGGCTTCTGCAAAGTTCCAGCAGTGCTAATTCTCAATATTTCACTTTGCCCACTGCAACCTGAAGAAACCGACTGATGGCTTCTAATTAACAGCCGACCTTGTATCGACTCAGTCGCCTCTATAGACTTTGATTTTGGGGCAATGGAAGTCGACGCAAAACTTGCGCGCGACGATATCGATGCCTTTGTCCCTGCATGAAGAACAGCTTTGGCGCTAAAATCCATTTGAGTCACAACAACACGGGTCCCAATGGGAGGGTTTACCGGTATGACTACATTACATGCTTTTCTTCCTGCAGTAATTGCGACCAAATTAATATCAAACTTCTGGAGCCCAACATTTAAAATATTTTTTTCTAAATCTACGTCGGCAAAGGTACCACCTAATTGCCTTGGACAACCATTTCCCTCAAGCACAATCCTTTCAATTGGTATAATTTTATCTAAAGAAACTTCTCCCAATATCGGGAAAACAGTACCAATGCGGGTCAAAATTTTTCTTGTAGAAGGGAACGGATTAATTGCGCCGCTGATAATGTAGTTGTCATCATTGATTCCAATAGCCCTCAGCATCTCATGAAAAACGAGAAAGTATACATCACGATCTTGTTCAAAATGGGAAACCCAGCGATCTTTAGATAATAGAATTT
>JAPLFV010000188.1:21066-29323 GCA_026390495.1 Pseudomonadota bacterium
ATTTCGGACTTCGACAACATTGATATCTAAGGTTTTGCTTAAGTCACCAATAACTAAACTATGCTGAGAAACAATTTGCTGTCCCTGCTCGGTGTTTTCAAGTACGTCGATGACGGCTTGACCCATTTTCAGAAAGGTCGCTCTCACATGGTCACCGCCATTTCCAACAAAATGACCTGCCTCCAATGTTCGACCCAGGAAACTTGCGACTGTGATCATTAGAATCACTAACGAGTTGATCGATTTAAAACCATTGCGACTAAGACTCTTCATTTGAAAACCCTCCCTTTAAATCCAAGGAACGTGATAATGGAAACAAACCTACATTTAACATATAGACCTCACCTTTTGGGTCTACTTCTAACTCTCTTGCAAGTTTCGTGTAAAACTGTCGAATCATCTTTCTGGCCCTTTCCATCTTAGACGGATCAATCGCCATGGTTAAAGATGTGAAATCTCTCTTTTCAAAGCCATCTACTTCCAATGACTTCTTTGCAAGATCTAAACTTTGAAAATGTGACAGTCTTATTGCGGCAGAGGGCACGCCATCAGCAGTTTGAAACTGCTTGCCAGTTAAGCAAAAGCGTCCTGATTTATCTTTCTGAATCATCTCCAACCGTTCCAGTCGAAGGAGCGCCTGTACAATATCTGGCTTCCTTACTCCCAATCTTTGGCTGACATAATCCGCATCAGGAATACAATCAGTGGTCTCAAAAAGTGACAAAATTGCAAAATGATACCAGTCGGCGATGGTTCGAAATTGCTCCAATGAAACTTGGGTAAACGAGTCACTTTGGACTGACCCAGGGGCTTTAGATCTCGGCCCTTTTGCGCCTGATCGAAAAGCACCTAGAACTTCACTTCTTAAAGCTGGGTCTGCGTCCAGATTCATTAAAATTCGCTCTGCAATTTTGATAGAAACAGATCGCTTTCCATTCAAAATTTCTGACACGGCTGCTGGGCTCAATTTAAGTTTCTTTGAAAATGCACGCAAGGAATAGCTAGGATTCTTAAGTTTTGCATCTGACAAACTTTGCAATAACACACGCTGTATGCGCGATTGCGCTACGGCGTGTGTCAATTGCAATTTTTCTTCTTTCAGACTCACAGACATACTTCCTGTTTGTAAATAACTTCAACTCGATTCAACATGACAAAGCCATTCGAAATTGGATTTAAAATTTGATCGCCAAAATAGTCCTCAAAATCACTGCCAATGACTGGATCTCCAATAATATTTCCATACTGACGTTCTTGAATCATCAGGGCCGCATTAAATGCCAATAAACCTCTTGAATTTTGGCGCATGCAGGGAGTGGAAAGGCTTGATGATTTCAGCAACTCTTTCGAAAATCTTAGATCGTCAAATCCTTGTATCAGCCCATCAAATTTGATGCTTTTGACTGAAGTATCAAGTCCATGAACAGCGAATCTAATGGATGCGCCCGCAATAGAATCTTCGTTCAAGCCAACGAAGCCCGACGCTTTCAACGATTTAATAGTTAACCTAGTTCCACCCAAAAGGTTGGCGGGTACCCGGATGATGCAACTTGCTCGCTGTGCGCTGACACCTTGCTCCAAAACGGCCTCAGCTTCTGCAAATTGAATTGTTAGCTTCTTGAGTCCCATTCCTGCGTCAGAGGTTCGCACAAAGACGGAGTCTCTCGCACAGTGAGTTCCTGTTATGATTCCCGACGAAAAATCAAAGGGTGAGCTAGACCGAATCTGCGCCAGAGCATGACCGCTGACGAAAAATGCCATCAGTCCCATAAACTTACCAAATCTAAATTTGCCTCTGTCCATCTTTACCTTTTTCATAGCATGTTCTCCTTCCTGAGTTTTGACTCTTTGAAACCAAACATTCGGCTTCATACCAATACCCTTGCAAGATAACTGCCAATTTTGAATCTACTGGAACAAAACGTTCCAATTAGCATGTTTTGGAACACCTGATCAACAATGAATAAAGGAAATAAAGGAAATGAAGCCAACAATTGCAAATTGCCCAAGGACCGTCTGGTGCAACAAAGCAAAAATTACCGATATCTTCACAAAATCTAAACTGAGCCAAACTGCTGCAAACTTGACCAGCGAATTGTTACCCCTCAAACTAAAATTAGGAGTCACATTTTTATGTTCCTATTATCACTGCTCTTAACTGCCTGATTGAGGCGGTTTGAGTGAGATAGGATCTTTTAAATTTGCCTGCCATTTCACTCTTTCACACAAACACACAGGAGTTTCAAATGAACGTTACCGTTATGGGTTGGCTTGCCAGATTTACAATAGTGGCTGCCTTTGTGAGCTGCGGTCAACAATCCACTATGTCTACAACCAAAGACATTTACACAAATGATAAAGAAACACGGACACTTGCGAATCAGGAGCAACTTCAATGGACCGTGCAATTACAGGGCTGTTCAGGGTCTTTGTTAAATCCTACGACCTTAATAACGGCTAATCACTGCAGTCCACGAACCGGGCAAAAATATAAAACTGGACTGGCAGCAGCAGCCAATAAAATAGCCGATCTTAAGGCGACCAAAATATTAGAGTCTAATTCGAATTTAGACTACGCATTAGTGCAGGTGGAATGGATAAGCTCTGAATATATGAAGGTTCAAAAATACAGCCCCCTTATCCAAACAAAGCCTGAAGACATAGCAACTGGAACAGATACAGATCCAAATACAACGGCCCTGTTTACAGTTGGTTATCCCACCGATAAGAAAGGGGCCCATTACGCTGTCGGCTTCGCTAAAAAACTAGATGCGAAAAACCTAGAATATAACATTGGAACAATCAATGGAAACAGTGGGGGTTCAGTTTGGAAGACTCAAGATAAAATGCTCGTTTCATCAACCAATGTTGGACCTCACTCCTACGGCCAATCTGGATGGAACAACAACAATCCAGAGAATCCCCGAGCCTGGAATGGAGGGACAAGAATGGATGTGATTTACGCACAAAGTAAGACTTTGAAAGGAATTTTTCCAGAAGGCAAAAACCCCTTAGTCAACGAATCCGGAGAGTTGATTGACTCTCCCCAGCAGTAAATTTTCCAATTTTGCCGATTTGAACTAACGATGTTTCACAGGGCCGCATAGATCAACAATCGACTTTAAAAGATCATACTTTTACTGGCGGCATGGGATCTGTAAGGCCCTTTTCGTTTCCTCAGCAGGTCCCACATTTGGCTCAGAATATTGAATAGTCATTCTCAACCCACCGTTTCCACATTACCTTACAAAGTATTTCCAGCTCAACAACGGGCACACCCTTTGCAAGGTTTGCCACTGTTGCCATGGATTCAATCGATTTGGTCAATGTGAAGTAGTAAGAGTTCGGTTTCAGTATCAAAGTGAAACCAGCTTTCGGTCCAGAATGATTTTAGGTATCAAAATGATACCAGTCTCAATACTAAAGGAGCGCTCCCATGAAACTGAAGAATGGACAAAGAAGAGGACTTGCGGTTGTAGGTGCTTTGTTGGCATCTGCGCTTTTTGCTGCGGGAGGTGATTTCGACCTCGAGACTGCTCAGCGGGAACGAGATGACGCAGCAAGAGTCTTGAACGCAGCCAATGCAGAGTTACAATCAGCGCAGAGTTCCGTCTCAGGTATTGAGCAACAGCTAAATCAAAACCGCCAAGAGATTTCACGTTACAAACAAGATTTGGCAGCAAGCGAAGCAGGGCAACAATCTGCAAGACAAGAAAAATTGGACCTGGAACGCGCTAATCCTAACTTAGTCAGACAGGCAGAGCTTGCAAGAGAACGCTCCGAAACTTTAGCTCAAGAAGCCCGAAGCATTGAGCAAAACGATCTCGAAGTTCTCAACAGGCAAATGAATCAAATCGACAATCGCATCCGCGCTCTGAATACTGAGATTGCCCGATTGGAGCAAAATTCCCATGCAGTTGAAATTCGAAGACTGAAGAATGAACAAGCGACTCTTCACCAACGCGCCAAAGCACTCCAGGATCAAATTGAAGATCTTAAAACAATTCAAATCCCTCAGAGACTTCAAAATGCTGAAATGCAATTGGAACGAGCAAGTATCTTAAGCACTCAATCCGCAGCAGATCTAGAGGGCTCAAAGCAGCAAACTGAAATTGCCAGAGCCGCCCTTCAAGGAGAACGAGCGACTCTTCGCGCCGAGCTTACTGAAGACATCAATCCAAAAAGAGAAACCATAAAGGCTAAAATTGCAGAACTTGAGGCTCAACCTGGAAATGAGGCGGAAATTAAGAATTTAAAAGTAGCTCTTAAAACTCTTACTGATAGAGCTGTCGCTGTCAATGCGCGAATAAAAGATTTGGATGACAATGTAATCGCACCAGCACGAGCGAAGGCTCAAGAACTTAAAATCTCTTCAGACAAGAAAAAGGCCGAATCTCAGGCCTGCAACGCCGAAGCACAACGCCTCCATAAAGAAGCACAAACAATTCGAACAACTCAACTTGAACCTGCACAGCAGGAACTAACGACAGTTGTTCGCCCACGAGCCGTTGTATTGAGAGATAAAATTGCGGAACTAGAAGCCTTGGATGCATCAAACAACGCGATCATAGCGGAAAAGGTAAATCAAAGAGACGAGCTAAATAGAGAACGCCGCACCAAAGAAGCAGAAATTGTCAGACTAAATCGACAAGTTGCAAATCTCAGGTCTCAGTCAGAAGCCAAACAACAAGAATCGCAACAACTTTACGCTCAAGTTCGAGCCAATGAATCTCGTATCTCGGAATTAGCAAGGTATCTTCAGGAATCTGAAACTCACGAAACACAAATCCGAAAATATATCTCGGACCTGGAATCATACCAAACGTCACTTGAAAGCCAACTGAGCATAGCACGATCAAATGCAACGCAAGCACAAATCGCAGCAAACTCCGCTAGGCGTGTCTACGACGCTAAAAACGCCCGATATGTTGAAGTTCAACAAAATGTCACTCGAGCGCAAAATGAAGCCATTGATCTTGCAAAAAAATCAGCTTCTGGGCATGGTTCGACAGCAGGTTCACAAACGTCATCACAAGATGGAAAAATTCATGGCGCTGATGCAGGAAATACTGCCGGTGAGCGCAAAGGTTCATCTGAATCCATGGTACGCAGTCTGAGAAGAGGATTTAACGAAGCTCTGCAAAATCCATCCATTGCTCAAGTCTCGTTTGAAGCAGGAATCAAAACAGGAGCAGCAAAAGCAAGTGCTGATGCACAAGTTTCGGCTTATCCGGAATCCTACAACAGTGAAATAGCTAAACTAGTGGAATTGATTCCAACGAAACAAATCACTTCAAGTATCAATGACACTTTTGAAGAAGTATCGGAAGACAATGGTCTTCATGACACGAAGTTAAAAGTAGTTAGTGCCATCAATGCACCTGCCATTGCGCAAGCGCTTCCAGATGTTTCTTTTGAAGCACCTAGCATTAACTCGATTTCGGTAACGCCACCTTCAGTCGATCTATCTTTTGTCGATAAATCTGTCTGCCAAAAAGCAAATCCGTTATTTATTGGACTGTGCGAATCCAAATACGACGGATTCTATAGTGCAGAATTCAAGCGAGTTTATACTGAAAAGTATCAAGCAAGTTACATCGTGAATTACAATGAAAATGCCAAAGTCAAATACTCAGAAGCTCGTGATCGACAAGTCACCGGAGAGCAGGAAAAAGGTAGAAAACTTGCTGCCCACGAACAAGGGGTCACTAAAGGATACGCGGACGCAATTTCTCAAGCGCAAACTTTGGCAGGACAAAAGGCCGTTGAAGATTTTTCCGCGAAGCTCCAATCCTCCTCACTTCTTCGCGCGGTCTCTTTAGAAGTCAAAGACCAAAACGATGACGGAATCCTATCCCCGAACGAGGGACTGTCTTTTGCCACTAAAATTGACAATATTGGCGGCAAACCCACTAAAACAGGCAGTGTTAAGTTAAAAATTACAAAATTAACCGGAGCTCAATCTGAAGTTTTATTGAAAGATCTTCCTTCTTTGGGTGCTGACACACAAACCGAACTGCTAGATCTGTTTCCATCTAAGGTAACATCTGCCGCAAATGGAAGCGTAGACGTTGCGATCGAAATTGTTCATACCTCAGCCGCTGGCCAAGAAACGATTATCGGATCATTGAAAGTTAAAGCTGAAGTCGATCTGCCGATCAAAGTCATCGAGCTAAAAGTTGGTACACCGGTTCTTGTTGGCGAAACTGGCGAGTTAATCTTTACACTTCAAAACAAAACTAAAAAGGATTTTGAAGCAGGTGCCCTAGCAAGCATGGAAGCATCAGTCGGTGTCGCTTCGAACACTTCTATACCAGTAGTCTTAAACGCACTTTCAACCTCTGAAATTAAGATTCCTTTTACAGTTGGAGCAGCGGCAGGATCAAACCAAAATTTCCCAATTAAACTGACTCTTGATGGATTAGAAGGTGTTCCCGCTTTGACTCAGACTTTTTCTGCACCAATTTCGGCGAAACTTGATGCAGCTGTCGTAGTCTGTTTGCCCCTGTGCACAGACACTTTTGAAATGCCGCTTAAAGCACGCGCTGGTCAAACGTTCGAACTTCCTATCGCATTGAAGGCCTTAAATGCAAGAATCGTAGGGAAAAGCTTGAAGCTGGCAAAGACAAATTTTAGCTCCCCAACCATTATGCCTTCTCCTGCAGGAAGCTTTTCGTCGAAATTTGTGACTCCAAGCAAGATAGGCGAAATATCCACAAGCGAAAAATTCAGTATTGTTTTTCCAAAGGCCCTTATTGGCCAAAGGCACTTTCTTGCGGCTGAGATACTAGAAGGCAATAAATCGCTTCATAAACTATTCGTTCCAGTGGACGTTGTTCCCTAATACAATCGGTTTCAACCTTTTGATTTACCAATCCAAAGGTTGAAACCAACTTTCAAAAATTTAAAGGCTATCCGCCGCTACTGTGCCCACATTCATTTTTAATATTTCCCAGCCCATATCCTTAACAACGTTATCGATCCTATCAGTGGTTTTATGATAGTCGACATAATCATCCCAATCATTGTCTATTGTCAGCACCGCTGGTATTCCCCGATTGATGTAGGGCATATGATCGCTACCAAACGGGTTATAACTCCGAAAGACATTCAATCGAGTCTGCGAAGCCATCGTCGCCAATTTATCTGATATCGTCTTAAATTTTGAACTTGTCTCAAGTAACACATCGTAGGTGAGATCCTTTGAATAGCCAATCATGTCCATGTTAATCACATACTCGATTTGATCACCTTCCTGAGGAGCCAATTCTGAAACGTGATGCTTACTTCCTAAAAGCCCTTGTTCTTCACCACTAAACGCAATAAAGACAAGCTTTCGATTAATCTCCATCTTCGATAAGACTCTCGCCATCTCGATCACTCCAGCTGCACCTGTTGCATTATCCTCAGCACCTGGCGCACCGCGACCAATGCTATCGGAAATGGAATCATAGTGCCCAGTCACGAAAATTGCCTTTTTAGATGACTGGGAGAGATCATAGGTTCCAATAACATTCCAGGCTTTGCGACCAGAAACTCCAAGAGAAAACTCTTGCAGCTCAACTTTCATTCCGGGAATGAGTTTTAATTCAGAAGCCACGAAATCACGGGCTACTATATTATCTTGCGACGATATATGGCGATTTAGCTGAGACAGGTTCTGAACATCAGCGTACCAGCGGTCAGAATCGACGAGTTGCATGGCTTCTTTCGCAAACAACATTTGTTGCGCAGACCATTCAGATCTTGCAAGCAGTATATTGGGATCGATTCTCACTTTCTCTGCCAAAACTTGGCTTCCCTCAAAATCACTAACCACAACATCGTGTCCATGGCCTGCATGTGCATGTAAAAAACGCGCTGCATCTTTTTTCAAAACGATCAAGGCTCTTCCACCCTTGAACACGGGCTTAAACAATCCTGAAGCGGAATTAATATGAGCACCTCTAATAACGGAGAGTTCAGACTTTTCAAGCCCGACACGTTCTTCCAAAATAGAAAAAGGGAGATTTCTAGATTTTAACTCGTTCTTGTCTGATCCAGGTATCTGGATCAAAATGCGATCTCCGGCTTCAACCCACCAATTAACAACATTTGACGATTTTAGAGCCATGACTTGATCGTTTTTGAGATTCGAAATATCGAGCACCAACAGTTTCGAATCATAGGATTGCTTATTTGAACACAATAGACATCCAAACAAGCTCAAAACCATCAATTGAATGGCACGCATCTGAATCACTCCTTAGCCAAATAG
>JAPLFV010000383.1 GCA_026390495.1 Pseudomonadota bacterium
AAAATTATCGATATCTACCAAATACCAATGGACTAAACGAAATATCCAGACTCAGTCGGCACTGTTTATATTCCATCTGTTATCTGGCGCCCGTGGTTAACATCAAACAAAATTGAAGTCAATTTTTTAAAGACCAATATGTCACCCGACCAGAGACTGGGGAGGTCACACATCAGGGGGAAGAATAAATTGATAAAAATCCTATGAATTACAGGGGCTCTGAGAAATAACCAACCAGTCTGAAAGTTTCATCAGCTACTCTGATGTCAATTGCTGTCCTCGCAGCATCGTCTGCATGAAACCTAAGGAGTGCGCAAATTCCCTTCTTTTGAAGGGAATAGTAAATCTCATGCTGTTGATCCAGGCCCTTCAATGCCTTGTCTAAAATCAACTGAGCCTTTTCACAAGAAGTCTCAATGAAATCAAGATACATCCGTTGATCTTCGGCAACGGGGTCCAGCATCTTGTAATGTGTACCACCTTCAGAGAAGTCAACCTCAGTATATCGGGGCTCTCTATCGGCGGGCACTGGATACCACAGCGACCACAATTTGGTGGTAACTTGTTTCATTGATAAAGTTGAGTTCCCTCCTTGCTGAGGCTCGTTTGAATTCCTCTTCAACAAGATCCCACAACTAACAGTCGAGAAAATTGCGAACCACCAAACGCAGAAACGTAACATATTACTCGTCCTAAAAGGCCTCCGTATCCATGGGACTTAACCCGCCTTCGATGGTAATTCAAGTATAAAGTGCCAATAAATATTTAGATTAAGAACCTTCGTCCCATCGAATCCTCAAGAAATACAGAAAGCCACTGATTCACCTTTCAACTTTTCTCCAGTGAGCTGAAAATTGCTGACCTTGATTATTCCCTGATAGAATCAATATCCCGCCTTTAATCTGAACAGATCTAGAGCATGACGATCCAATCAATTCTGCCTGGCTCGCGTTCATCATGGTGTGAATTACAGACGCGCCGTCGTAGGAATATGTACCAGAGTAAAAGAATCGTCGGCCAGAGATATCGGCTGGTTCGACTCCCACGCCTTCTTTTGCGCAATTAATGGCAACAGAAACATATCCCTCAGCAGTGTAAATAATCATCCCGTGAAATCCTGTACAATATGAGACGACACGTCCATCTGGCATTGGGTTTTCAGATTTTTCCAGAATCCAAGTTCCAACCAACTCATTGTCATTTGCAAACACTTGGGCAGACATTGCTGCCATAGCGATAAATGCGATTTTTCTAACTAATTTCATTTTTAAATTCCTTATTGCCGAATCAACATCCGGAAGTAGGCTTATTGCGCGGTATTTCGAAGGAGATGACGGATCTCGACAGTTTGCGGGTTGGTTTGACAAGAAGTTAGATGCAAATTGTTCTTTTCAGAAGGCATCGGACAATTCTATACGATGCTTGCCTCCAAGCTCAATGGTATTGCGTGACAGTGGCACTAAATATAATGACCCTCAATGTACAATTGTTGTGGTTTACAAAAGAGAGTGCATCGACACCTCAAGGTTCTACGCTATCTCCGGTAACAACCAGCGCGGATTGCCCGACCTCTATGAAATAGGAGACCTGGTTCAAAACCATGCAACGTATTACCAATCTAGGCAGGGAACATGCCAGCCCGATCCTTCTTCAAAGGAGAAGTTGGCGAGTGGTTTAAACTTATTCCAAGGTCCCCGCAACATTTTGTTGAAGGGAAGGAAGTAACCCTATAAGCATGCTGTCAGGAAACTTCAAAATCCTCCTGAATTGCGCAAGGTGATAGCCAAAGAACATACTCAAAATCTTACCTACTTCATTGGCACTTCTTCGGCGTTTGAGCAAAGCGAAGAATCTTATGACAAAGACTGAAGCCGTCGGCTAAAATAGAGGTGTACATTTAGAGAATGGCCATTTACTAACCGAACTCTCTACGGTGTAACCTGCAGTTATTGCAAATAAAAATCACTTGCGACGTCGACAGTATGAAAGTGTGCAGCCAAAAAATCAGTCTGTATTGAAGTAATTCTGGCCATAGTGTTGCGAATCCCGCGATCTTCTAGTATCTCACCGTGATCTCTGAGCTAGACTATCTCGTTGCATACGCTCCCGCCACTCAGGCAATTTGATTTTGTTCAATCAAATGCGACCGCTGCTTTCACTTTGGACCGTAGCCGATCGGAAAAAAAGCAAATATCATGTGAATATGAGGGTTTATTAGTTTTTCGCAACAACGGAAAATTGGCAAGAATTGAAAATGACTCTTTGAGGACTGATCGAGACCGCGGTAACTACGTAAGCACCTTGGAGAGTCAATTCCAACGGCTTGGGCACGACCAAACTTCTAAAATCCGTGGTAATGCACTGTCCGTCAAACAATGTCATTTCCTTCGAGCCCCCTAGTCATCGTAGTTTGGCAGTTCATACTCGCCAAACTGCAGACCCGTGGCTTTACATTTTGCTGGAGCCCTTGCTGGAGGCTCGGAATCGATGCCTTGATGTTTGAGGTATCTAATGATGGACTCTTGGTCGTTGATGGCGGCCTTGAGTCTAAGTTTTCCTTGGCAGTGGTCGCATAGGGTGACATCGATTTTGAAGACTTTGGCCAGCATTTTTGACCACGTGGGGTTTTTGACTTTGGCTTTTTCGGTTTCGTCTTTGAACTGAAACCCTTTTTTAACTTTGGGGTTTAAGACAATGAGGGACCTCACGGGAGAATTGGGACTGAAAATCCCAGCCCACTTGACCAAGTGAGATCTGGGTGGAGGGATGAGGGCCGTGAGTTTTTCGAGGAACTCATCTTTGGTAGAGAGTAAATGAGATGTGCCATCAGACCATGCTGTTTTTAGTTGTAACTTTACGAGGCCGGCCTTGGTGATTTCAAGGCGTTTGTTTGAAATGGGACCTCGAGCTATGTATTCAATGAGCCGGTAGAGTTTATCCCGCTCCAGGGTTTTCGTGGCAGTATTGGCGTGCAGAGAGAAGCCGTTGAGCGTGCAGCATCTGTTGCCTTTAACAAGCGGAGTTTCTTCGCCATACCCAAACCCCGAGCCGATCCTTGTCACATACCCACCCGCGTTTGGGCCGAAGGCGATTTTACCTGCGATGGAGGACGCGGTAACTTCCGCCAATGACTCATGATCTGTAAATAGGCCGTCTGCCAATGGATTGTCGACGACCTCGCCTTCCTTGTTTAGATACCCTTTACGCCTTAGATGTTTGAGGATTTTAGTGGTGATGTTGATGAGAAGGTTTTCGGTGTCATCGTCTGTTAGTGTTTCGACGTTTTGAAACTTTGGAGCGTCATTCACAATTGTAAAGACACCGTCTAAACACAATATGTGGAGGTGGGGATTTAAGTTGCAAGCTGACCCCCAGCGCTGCGTAAACCCGATACTGCCTGGCATGGGATCCTTGATGCCGAGGGATTTGGCGGCAGTGATGTAATGGGCGTGAATTTGTTTTGTGATGATGCCATGTATTTTTGAAAACAGTTTTTTGTTTGAATTGAGCCAGTACCGCATGGGAATTGGGAAACTCACGACAAACTGTCTGTAGGGTGCACGGGGCAAAACATTTTCGACAAGATGGGTTGCAGCTTCCGCTTGCCTTTTAGCACAACATGATGGACAAAAACCCCTTTTTTTGCAGGAAAATGCAACAATTTTTTCTTTCTCGCAGTCATCGCAAACACGGCGAAGAAAGCCGTGGGCGGGAATTCCGCATTTGAGGAATGCATCAAACTCCTCAAGTACATACTTCGGCAGAGGACGCCCCTCCATGTCTCGATTTGATGCAAACGTGTTGAGAGTCGACCTGACAATCTCGTAGCAGGGCGAGAGCTCTGGACGTCGTCGAGAATATACTGGAACAGGGTCGATGGACTGAGTCTTCATATATAAGCGCAATAGCACTTCTATAGAACCGTGTGACCCTGTCAGCGAATGACACTTTTGGGGCAACCAATTTTTGATCAATCAAATGAAGGTGCTTCGTTCCATAAAAAATACCGGAGGTGTCAATCAACTACGCCTCATTTACGTGACCGAATGGAGCTGCTGCACCGTAACCAGATCTTTGACGCATATTGCTGACAACTTCGTTTTCGCATAAAGACAGCTCTAGCAGAATTACCGAAAGGGCTATCTTAGCCCCACTGGAGATGTTACATAAATCTAGGCGACCTTTTTCCGGTCCAAAAAGCTATGAATTAAAGCCTCCATCTCTTCGAAGTCGAAAGGTTTATGGAAGATCTTGATGAAGCAATTCATATCGTTCACCCTGAGGTCGCCTGTTATTAGCACTTTAGGTAAGTCCGGATTCAGCCGAGTTGCAACATCTTGGCCGGTCGTCCCTGGCAGTCGGTAATCCAAAAATACTAAATCAGGCTTCGATTGGTTGATTGCCTTGATTGCCGCTTCTGGGTCCGTAAATGTCAGGATCGTCACGAAGGACGATGCAAAATTATCAGCAAACATTTCGCAGAGTGCTGGCTCGTCATCTAAATATATAATCTTAAGCTTCATCTTTTTTTCCCTCCGCCTTTGATAAGCAAATCTCAAAGCAGGTATGCGGATCATCCGCCACCAGTTCTATCGTGGCATGATGCTCGTCCAAGATTCCTTTTACGATTGAGAGCCCTAAACCTGTCCCTTTTCCGACCGGTTTGGTCGTGAAGAATGGCTGAAAGAGCTTCTGCTGAATTTCGGGGCCGATTCGCGGGCCAGAATCTCTGATTCTTATGACAACACGCCCGCCAACCTCATTTAGCTGGAGCCTCACCCACTTTTCAGAGAGTAAGTTGACCGCGTCAACAGCATTGTTAATCAAATTGACAAACACCTGCTCCATTTCGATCTCGTCGCAAAGAACAAGGCATTCAGACTGGCAGTCCACTTCAATCTTGGTCGAATGGCTCTGCGCCTTGGCATCAGTAAGGACGATCGCCTCCTTTATAATGTCGGATAGAGAATGGAGCTTATAGTCCGACTTGTCTGAGGTCCTGGAGAACTTCCGTAACGAGCTCACAATTTTCGCGATTCTTTCAGACGCGGATTGAATTTTTTCAATTTTGGCGGCGAGCTGTTCCGGATTGTTTACAAACTTTGGCAATGCTCGGACGGTCCCGTAAATTATAGTCAATGGATTATTGATCTCATGCGCGATACCCGCAGACATCTCGCCAAGGGATGCTAGCTTGGCATTGCGAATAGCTTTTATGCGTTCCCGCTCTACGTCCTCCATGGCCCTTTTAAGGATTTCTTCGCTCTTCTTTCGATCGGAGATATCCTGAAAGGTTCCTTGCAGTTTGACGACTTTGCCGCCCTCCATCACTGGAAACCCTTGCGCTCGGACCCAAATCTTTCGCATTTTAGCAGTAATAAATGGCGCCTCAAGGTCATAGGGTGTGCCATGTTCAATGGCTTTATTCACCGCAGCCTGAACAGTCGGCCAAACTTCCGGAGGGTACCACTCTCCGCCAGTTGAATATTTTGGAGGTACATAGTTTTCATCAATTTCATGGAGTATCTGAGTCTGCTTGGTCATGTGGACTTGGCCGCTTTTCAAATCAAGTTCCCAACCGCCCACTTTTGCTAATGCACCGGTTTGTTCCAGGAACTTCGTCGAGCACTTGAGTTCATTTTCAAGTTGGGCCTCTATAGATCGATCCAGATTGATCCCCCACATCTTAATCGCTCTGCCACACGCATCCCTAATAAGAAAAGCTGTAGTCCGAATCTCTTGAACGCGCCCAGTATTTTTCTGAACAACTTGAAATGTTGTATTAAATGGTTCTCCACCCTTTACCGCGACGCTAATTTCCTCAACGGCCTTTGCTCTTGTCTCTGTGGACAACGCACTCTCCCAAGCGTCATAGGCACCGGTAAAATCCTTAGGATCGCAGCCGTACAGACGGTACATGTTCTTGTCCCAATCAAGCTCATTAGTATCCAAATTCCACTTCCAGATTCCGATACCAAGCGAATCAACGATGAAACGCACATCATTCGGGTCGGATTGCAATTGGGCTTGGGCTTGGGCTTGGGCTTGGGCTTGGGCTTGGGCTTGGGCAAGCAAATGCTGCGCCAGCGCATTTACTGCGTCAACAATTGGCTTGAGTGATTCGTCGCTAGGCTGGTTAGTTATCTGACCTGTCAATTTCCCGTATTTAAGTTGAGAAAGAAGCGCGACGATCTCACCGACGGCGACACTTTGAGTTTTTTTTCCGGCACCGCTCATTAATACTCCCACATGCGATAATATTAGGGCAATGATCAGCAATACTTTTTAAAAACAACCAGCATGTCCTTCTCGGTATGAATTCGTTGGTTCTTAGCCCCCCTCAATTGGATTTTTCATAAATCCTTCTTCTTTCTGCTTTGTTTTCCGGATCCGCAATCCTTCGGCCGGTCTAAAGTCGCAGGGATCGGCCGCAACCATTAAGATTGCATTTTGATCACTTGAGAATTTGAAACATGAAATCGGACCAGAACCGGACCAGATTTCGTCCAAAAAAATATAAATCAGTACCAAATGAGTCGGGCATTCTGCGAAGTTGATTTGAAATTTGCCGGCAAGTACGACAACGTACAAACAGATATTAAAATAGTTCAATCCACTTAGAACTCGGCGGCATGGGCGGGATGATGTAAACAGATTTTAGACGTTAGCGGCGATGCGGCTAACGTCTAAAATCTGTTTATCCTAAGCGAAGCAAAGCGACCGAAGGATCTTCCTGAGACATTTTACGATGGTCATCCTTAGGCGCAAGCCGAAAGATCTTGATCATCCTGAGCGAAGCTAAACGTCATCCTGAGGAGCAAGCCGAAGGATCTGTCTAAAGCATGCACTCTACTTGCGACGTCGAAGTAATGTGACTAAAAAAAATCCAAAGTCCTGTAACAGGAGCTTGGGATTTTCCTTATCGAATTGCTTGAATGAGTGCTTGAATGAGCTCTTTGCGGCGATACACAAACATAAAATGTCCTGAGTTATGTGTGATGTAATCCGCGTTGGCTTGCGCTAAAGGCAGTCTTTTCAGAAAGCTTTGTCAATGAAAGGCAAAGTACAATTTTCTAAGTCATGGCAAGAAATGAAGGACGATAGATGACTGCAGGGGATACTTCATCTTTGGTAGCTTATTCGATGGAAGCAAAGGGCGAGATGTGGATGTCATCGAAGCATCGCTACATGCATCAGTTCTTTTCTTAGCGCCCCCTATTTTGACAGATATATTAAGTGATCCGTCACTTCCTCGCGATTTGAGTCTTGCTATATCACAATTTCCATTGCTGGCCTTCAGTGACAGATTTTGGATGCGTGCGGGAGCACTTCGTGCTCAGGTATTAAAGAAAGGTCAAGGTAGAAAAGCTAGGCTTGCTGATGCTCTTATTGCCCAGTTTGCTATCGATCACGATATTCCTTTAGTGACCCGTGATACAGACTTCAAGTATTTCTCTCAAATTTCTAAATTGAAACTAGCATTCTGAGCATGACAGGTAGTGCAATCAACCCCTATTTTGACGGAACCCAACCGACCCGATTATTAAACAGGACCCAAGTTTTCCACTCCTGAACGAGAGATTTTAGAGCATCCGAGGCCTGTTTCGTCGATTCATGGTCAATTATTAGAAGCGGCCCACTTTAACGATGGTGACTTTGCCCCTTTGAACAATTGCCCTCCCTGCCCAAACCATGTTTCCTCAGTTTAGGTCATTTCCTTCGAGCCCCCTAGTCATCGTAGTTTGGCAGTTCATACTCGCCAAACTGCAGACCCGTGGCTTTACATTTTGCTGGAGCCCTTGCTGGAGGCTCGGAATTCTGACAGTGGTCTTACTCACAAGTGAGACCACTGTTTTTAGTGCCAATCAAACGGATGGCTACGTCTTAAAACCAGATCCAACCGTTAAAAACTCTGGATTTGCCGCTGCCTTAATTTGAGCGAGTGGTACACTGAGTTTTCCCTTGAAGGTGCTGAAAATTTAAAGAGGTTACTTTAATTACTTCAACAATACGGGAAGTGATTCGTCCGTGACCTTTCTCTGTCTCTTCAAAATGCGATTTTTCTAACTAATTTCATTTTTAAATTCCTTATTGAAAATTTTTTGGATCAAAACACCGACTCTTGAATGGCTATATAGCCCAATTTCATGTATGATTAAAATTCAAAATAATCACTTTTATTATGACTTTTTGGAATACAAATGAATATCAATCATTTAAGGTATTTTGTCGATGCAGCAAGGTTGGAGGGGCTCTCAAATGCTGCGAAGAAAAATTTCGTCACACAGTCTGCAATCAGCCGAGCCATCACCAATTTGGAACAAGAGCTGGACGTAGAGCTCATTTTACACAAACAGAATACATTTCAGTTAACAGAAGCAGGCCAAGCAATACTAGCGCAAAGTTCAGATGTCTTTATATCGATCCAACGACTGACCATACTTGCCAATGACTATAGCAAAGGATTGCGTGGACCATTACGGATGGGCTGCAACGAGACCATTGCAAGTAAGCTGATTGCGCCTCTAATGTCGAAAATCTCAGAGACATACCCGAATGTAAAGCCGACTCTACATCTTGGTAACACAGACACGATACAAAGGCTGATCGACGAAAATGAAATTGACTTTGGCATCGTTATGGATGACGGGGAGGTTGAAAAATCCTACCAGACAAGACAGATATTCAAAGATTATTTTGTATTAGTATCTGCACCCAACTACTTCAACAAAAGTATTGAAGACAACTTGATCGTTTCCCGAACCAAACCTGGAGGAATGAGTGACCGCTATATTCGCGAATACAAAAAATGTTACAAAAAAAACATTGTCCCTAAATTGGTTGTGACAAGTTGGCAAGTCGTTATGGATCTCGCAATTCGAAGATGCGGCTACGCACTCGTGCCATTGTTTGTTTGTCAAAGCGAGATTGATCAAAAGCGACTGACAGTTGTTCAAAACAAAATAAAGCCACTTCCATTTAATTTATGCGCCATTTATGCAAAAAACAGACATCTTCCCAAGAATGCAACTGCAGTATTGGAATTCATCGAAAAGCACTAGACTGCCAAAACACATTTCGAATTCAAGGTCGATTATTCATCAATTAGGATGGCGTTTCAAA
>JAPLFV010000026.1 GCA_026390495.1 Pseudomonadota bacterium
ATATCGCCAATTGCTCCTTGTTTCAGTGACTCAAGAATTATTGATTTTAGCTTTTTCAGCATTCTTTTCGAATTCGTTCTTTCGTCCTTAAGATTGATCAATTTTAACAATTTCAGGAGAAAACATGACACACAGAGCATTCATTTCCGCAGTTGGGCATTATGTCCCAGAAAGAATTGTGACAAATTCTGAACTTTCAAAATTGATGACGACAAGCGACGAATGGATCCAAACAAGGTCAGGTATCAAAGAACGACGATTTGCTGCAGACCATGAAGCGCCATCAGATCTGGGTGTTCATGCCGCACTAAATGCAGCAAAGCAAGCCCGTACTGGCCTTAATGATGTTGACGCCATTATTTGTGCATCTTTGTCTCCTGAGCATTATTTTCCGGGTACGTCTTCATTTATTCAAAGTAAGCTTGGTTTGGTTGGCGTTCCCTCGTTTGATCTTCGAGCTCAATGTTCTGGCTTTATCTATGGTTTGTCAGTGGCCAATGCGATGGTCACTTCTGGGGAGTTCAAAAAGGTTTTACTAATTGGTGTTGAAGTTCACTCCCGTGGACTTGACTTCACCGATCGAGGAAGGGATTGCGCCGTCCTGTTCGGCGATGGTGCTGGTGCAGTCATCATTGAATCTTGTCCCTCGCCTGAACATGGCTTTCTAAAAACAAAGATTAGTGCTGATGGGCGCTTTGCCGACAAACTTTGGGTCGAGTTTCCCACTATGAAGAGAACTCCAATCATGACTCAATCTGATTTAGAAGCCGGAGGCTTACATCCAAAAATGGATGGGAAATTTGTGTTTAAGACGGCAGTGGAAAAGTTGCCTCAGGTCATTGACTCCACTCTTTCAAGCATCAACTTGCAAACTAAGGACATTGATCTCTTTTTATTTCATCAAGCCAATTTGCGCATCAATGAGTTTGTAGCCGCTACCATGAATCTGGATAAGGCCAAAATCCCCTCAAACATCGAAAAATATGGCAACTGCTCTGCCGCATCAATTCCAATTTTGCTCAGTGAGCAAATGCAACTTGGGACCGTAAAGCGCGGCGATTTAATTTGCATCGCAGGGTTTGGCAGCGGATTTACGTGGGGTTGCTCAGTCATCCGGTGGTTTTGAACACCTTTGAGGTCGTACTCAAGAAATTTGCGAGGTCACTGTGCAGTCTACCAATATTTCAGGTGATAGTTTGCATAGACAAGATACAAACGGCGAGCTGTGGCTGCTTGATGAATCGATGAGATTGAAGCCAGTTGATCGATTTGGCAGTGAAGAAAATGCTGTCCGTCCAATCGTATTTATCCATGGCGCGAACTATTTTGATGCCGATGAGGTCATGAGAGATTTAGTGCTACCGATGCTCGAAATCATAGGGCAGCCTCGGAGAGAAAATCGCCCCATTTATATTTTTAAGTGGCAAAGTCAATTTTCAGAAGGCGAATCAGGGCTTCGATATGCACCATTTAGGATTTTAAATGATCTGTGTCATTGTCGCTCTATTTTTAGAGCACTGGAAGCTCGTGCGGTGAAAGCTAGCGAAGTGCTCGTACATTTGATGTCGAAATCTGAACAGTTTCAAGGTCGGGGTCCGATTGTCATTGCGCATAGCTTAGGAAATCTGGTTTGGGCACATGCCGCAAAATCATTTATGAGTCAACAGAGTATCATGCAAGATCCTGGATTATGGTGGTCGTTGCAACCAGCGTTGAACAGGCATTCCATGCTTCGAGGAGGCGAGTTCGAAGTATTGCCTAGAATTTATAATAAAGATTCGAATGGAAAGGCTTTCATACTTTATTCCAAATTCGATTTTGTTTTAAGTACTCTTTATCTGATCAGTAAAAGAGAAATGGCTTTGGGTCAGTTTGGGTGTCCAGCTTTGGAGATCCCGCAAATAAATATTTCTGGATTGACATTTGAGGCTCACGGAACCAATTTTCTCTTTAAGCGGATGGGCTGCTTTTTTACCCGCTTAAAAGCATTTTTAGTTGAAAAAATCGATACTAACAGCATGTGGATTTAGCTCGAGAATTAACCAAATCTTAATCAAAAGTTTCTCAGATCTTATTCAATAATTTGTAAAATTGGTGAAGTTATAGCCCGTTGCGTATTTTTTTACTTCTTATTGTGGGAGGTTATCGTGGGCCCCATGCTATCTATGTCCAATAATATCCAGATTGATTATCTCAAAAAGAAGCTGACTCGACTGCCTTTAGACTATTTTGGACCATCTAGTCTTTGGCCGAGCCAGTTTGAGATAAAGTCTGGAGACTATATCGTAAAATTGGCGTCGACAAAAAAAGAGATTTTTGACGCCTATAAGTTACGTTATCAGGTGTTTCACTGTGAATTGGGTGGAAAACGATTCCCTTTTGGATTTGACAAAGATCGATATGATGATTTCAGCAAATTATTG
>JAPLFV010000095.1 GCA_026390495.1 Pseudomonadota bacterium
TCAAAAAACTTGATCATACCTTCATGAATCATGGCATGTCGACTGAGCAGATTTCTGAACTCTTCCCGTTGAGTTCGATTTGGGAGAGCACCGTAAATCAACAAGTAAGACGTCTCAACGAAATCACTTTTATCTGCAAGTTCTTCGATAGGAATTCCACGGTAGCGAAGGATTCCTAGGTCACCATCAATAAACGTAATTGCCGACTTACAAGCACCAGTATTTCCATAACCGGAATCGATCGTGATATACCCACTTTCTTGGCGAAGTTTACCAATATCAATCGCTTTCTCTTTTTCTGATCCTTCGGTTGTTGGGAGTTTGTATGACTTTCCTTCAATAATCAGCTCAGCAGTTCCACTCATGGTCGTAACCTCATATTTTGAACGACGTTTTTAGAAAAAATGGGCACAGCTAAGATGTTAAATGAAAAAACTCCGAACCGCAAACCTTCAAAAGGTCATCGTCAAAACTAATACCTTTTATAATCTTTTTATTGATTTTATTAAAATCATGCGATGAGTAGGGCAATAATTGCCTACTCTGTAAGCGAGCCCTCGGAAACACGGTTATAACGTTTCGGGGGCTCATTATGGATCTAATAACTGGTACCAAGATCAGAAATGTAGAAGGACTTAACTCTAATTTGTTTTCTTTGCGAAGACGAACGTCTGAACCATGCCATCAACCTCTTTCTCGGTTTCTGAATCTTCAGGGAGAATTCCACTCGCGCCGATAATGTAAATCATCTTTCCACTTGGAACAAACCACGTCTTGCTGACAGGAAATGAGGGCTTTTCTGCTGAGGGAAAATCAACCCTCATGGAAAAGCTAGCCGTTGCAGCAGCAAGGCCACCAATTTGGACAGACGCGGGCTCTTTAACGATCTTAAACTCCTTCATCAACGTCTTCATCGTTTTCATATTCTGATTCATAATCTCAACTGGACTCATCCCAGCAAATCCACCAATCGGGCGCACGAGTAGCTGTAAGGCAGGATTCATTTTATCAGATGGTTCTTTGTACTTTAATGCAATAAAAATTGGGACACTGGCACGTTCGCGAATCAATTTTTCAAGCTCTTTGTCTTGAATCGTCACATCCAATTTTCGATCTTGCCAAGTTTGAATACTTGAGTAATTCCAGCCGGAAAGTTTTTCAAATTTGACTCCAGCTGCAATGTTTTCAAAGACATTTTCATTGGTTATTAGATTTTGAGTTTCGGATTTTTCTTTGCCAGTTTCATTTCGCGTCCTTTCTGGACTTTTGCCTTTGGATTCCGCCCAAATTGAAGTCTCGATCGAAGCAAGGAACATTAAAATTGAAGTCATTTTCACAAGCATATTTGATATATCCTTTATTAATATCCATTCGAAGCTGTAAGGTGATTCGAAAGCCACATCACTGCCCAGTCCTAACTATAAAAATCCTTGTTCGAGAGGTCGGGTGTACCTGTGTCGACGCCAATTCAAAAATAGGCTTGGCTTCGTTATCTATGTGAATCACAATATTCTTATGCCGGACCGTAGAAAATCCAGTATCAAACTCGTGAACGTCAGTAGCTGAAATTTGTTTTACAGTTTCCTCAGCGTTCCCTTCTGGAGTAGAGATAAAATCGATGATTTGAGCCATTCCATTTACGACATTCAATCTCACACACATGTCCCCATCAGGCTTGAACAAGTGGATTAAAAACTTTGAACTAGGTAATATTTTTACAGGCACAAAGAAATGGTTTGACCTTGAATTATTTGAAACCGATAGCAACTTTGACAAGTTCCTAGTCATTTCTGTTTCATCGATTCCCGATGCAAAAAACTTGGCTACAAAGCTACGTGCCTTAGTTGAATCAGATTCACCTGATAAATCTCGTGTGGCCTTATAAATAGACTCATGCAATAGAAATGCCGCTTTGCTCGTAGGAGTTAAACTCTCATAGACCTTCGTGGCAATTCTAAGAGTTCCATCATTTTCATAATAGCCAACCGTTTCAAGTCGGCACCCATCTAAGATATATGCTGCGTGATCTGTGCCAATATCAGATGGTAAATGTAAGCCAATGTGCCTTGGCAAAAAAGACTGCTTCGCCTTTAGATCTTCAGTTAAATTCTTAAGGAACCATTTGATACCTTGGTTGGAATTCAAACGCTCAAGCGCCGCAGCAACTTGGACATCTGGTGAGTCAGAACTTTGATTGATCGTCATTTTGAAACGCTCACGACCTTCAAACAAATCCAACATTTCAGCATAGGTTATCTGATTTTCTGAATTGCGGCAGACAACAGCTGATCCACCACCAGTTGACATTCCACCGGCAAACAAATTAGACGTTGTCCAAAACAAAAGCATCGCTGATCCAATTGCATGTTTATGATTCATAATCTAAGTCCTTTAATTTTATAAAAAGTTCATAAAAATATTTAAGAATATGTAACAACAATATCGATATGAAACTTATTTATATTGCTTTCTAAGTCTTGGCAATTTAATATTTATAAAAAATTGAATCTAAAATTATAGAAAATATAATCTAAAATCCCTAAGGCTCCAAGAATGTTGAACTACTTTCAATTCAAAACAAGCACAGAGATCCTAAAGTATCATGTTCAAAACAACGAATCTGTCCGTGGCTACAAGGCGGAGATAGCAGTCGTTGCGCGATGTCAGAGATCATACATCTCGCAAATCTTAAGTGGAAGCCAACAACTCAAAGTAGAACACGCGGTAGGACTGGCAGAGTTTTGGAAAATGTCGGCACTGGAAAGAGATTACTTTTTTGATGTCATTCATTGTGAGCAAGCCGGCAATAGCGCTCTAAAGGTCTACTACACAAAAAGGGTGAATGACGCCAGGCAGCGCGCTGCGAATCTTTCAGACCGTTTTGGAGTTGATGAACTTGGTTCCAATCAAGAAATACTTTCGGATTACTACTCTAACTGGATTATTGGAGCTGTTCATGTTGGACTCACTATCAAGGAACTTCAAACTCCTTCAGCCCTAGCCCATCGACTTGGTTTACCTTTGTCTGTCATTGATTCAACTCTTAAATCACTCCTTAAAATGGGCTTGGCAAAACAAGAACAAAACAAATTCATCGCCATCAGACCAGTCTTACATCTACCTGCAACATCACCATTCAACTTCATCAACCACAACAACTGGCGCATCAAATCTCTCCAACAAGCTGCAACTGAATCTGAAAACGCAACAAGATACACTGCCATCTATTCACTGAGTCGCCAAGACTCAGAGACTCTAAGGCAGATGGTCTTGCAATTCATCGATCAGACAAGAAAACTCGTTGCTCCCTCACAAGAAGAAGAGCTAGTCGGTCTGCTTATCGACTACTTTGTTGTTTGAATTCGAGGGACACACGACTGAACCCGAATTCATAATTGGAGGGACACACGACTGAACCTGAACTACTGAACCTAATCCGAATAGCAATAATACAATTCGAGGGACCCATGACTGAACTTGAATTAAAACCGTCGAATGTGAACTTGATGGCATGCCTAGATCAAGTTCAGCAAAGTTTAAACACGAATGTAAACTGTTCAGTAAATTATTAAATTTAGACCGAAGTCGTAAGATTTCTTTCCAAAGAAAAAAGACTAACACTTAGCTGAAACACTTCAGTTCTTTCGCCTGACTCAAGCATTTCGCAAAGTTGATTGGTGAAATCTTGAATCATTTGCTTTGCTAACGGTATTTTTTTGGGGTCAATACTCATAGTCATACCAGTGGTATCGCGATGTTCGATCGGATCGTTCTCAAGGGCTTTAAGTGCGGATTTTAGAATTTGCCTTTGACTCGCCTTTAAAGCTGAATTTGTTTTAGATAGATCTTTCGTGATCAGGGACTGCGACGATTTTACAATGGCACCATTGGAGCTTGTCAATAATCCTAATCGAATCAATCTAGCAATTGCCTGTTCCGCTTCAATGACTGTTACGTTAAATCGGCGAGAAATCCACCTAGCATCAGGTTGGAAATCACGCAGAAAGGTTCCTTCTAGGATCAAATAATGAATCATATCGCTAATCGAAGCGTATATATCTTGATCGATTTCTTGAATTTGGATTTGACTTTTTTTGGACGTAAAACCTTGTTTAGAAATTGTCCGCTCAAGTGCTTGAGTGCCAGCGGCTTCTAGCAACTTCCTTGTTTCTAAGTCACTCAATTTCAACGCTATTGAAACTTTATGCGCTGCCATCATTGACAAGATTCGTTTTCGCGCAATAACGCTAGAAAGATAGCCTGGATCGAGATCCAGCAATTTTGCAAAAGCACGCAATGAATATCGCGGATTGTTTTCTTTACGTCGACCAAGCTCAGCAGAAAGAAATAGGGAAATATTAAGTGAAGTCATCAAATATATCACCAACAGTTCAAGGCTAATAATTAATTGGGGCTACTGGAAGCAAACTTAAAAAGGCTGTCGCCAAGTGTCCACCATTTTAATTGCTCTGGAAAAGAGATGCTTAGAGCAGGGCCCTTTTTGTGTGAAAATGCTGCACTAAATATTTTTCCATTAATCCCAATAAAGCCAGTAGCAGGAAGGTCTTCGAAAAACAGATCGCGGCCTCCGATCAAAACTGCGCGCTGAAAGCCAGGCCATTCTTTTTGTGGAAGTGTCATCGAAATATGGCGGTTATCATAACCATCAAGCGTCTGGTCGTGATGAATTGCTTCAAAGACGGAATCGAACTCTTTAATAGGACTTCCTTCTACTGCCAGAACCAATCTTGATTTAAATTTTACAGTTTTAGCAAGAGGGTCCACGACAACCGCCTCAGTTATTTTAAAAGACAGCGTGAAGCAATCAGAATTCAATAGTCCAAGCTCAGATCGAACATGCTGGGGCAGGGTGCCTGCAGTGTTAAATGTCACGCCATTTTTATCAAATTGGCTGCATAGATTATTGTTCATGTAGAAAAAACGAATGTCTTGGGATTTGGATATTCTATATGTCCAGAATGGTGATTCGATATTTCCGTAATATGTGTCAAATTCATTCAAAGCAAGGCGATCGCCTATTCGTTCATCCATAACAAAAACAGAATCGTGGGCAAAGCCAAGGACATGACCAATCTCGTGAAGAATAAGGTGCTTCAGCTTTTTTTGGTCTGAAGTAAAATTTTTAATTTTAATTGTACCACCTGTGCGATACGTCGAGTAATTGTAAATTCCTCGCGTTGCTTCACCCAGAAGGTGCTCCGATTTGGAGCCATACTGAAGAGTAGTTTTATTTTCTTTTCCAAACAGAAAAGTAAGCTGCTCGGTTTCTGGATTGCAGTTTGACACTTCAGCAAAGGAAGAGCTTGGCGGTGGGAGCTTAAAGGGAGCGTTAGACCAGTGCTGATTCGAAAAATCGTACTTGGCGATAAATCGCTGCCAATCCTCAATTGACGATTTAATCAAAAGCTTCAGCTGTGATAGTGACACAGGATAATCAGAGGAAGGACTCTCAATACAGTATTGGATTGGATCGGAACCTAAAAACCAAGGATTATTTTGGTCGACACTGGTACCGCCACCATGGTTTGCGCTACCCGAA
>JAPLFV010000118.1 GCA_026390495.1 Pseudomonadota bacterium
AGATTTCTCGACTGCAAATGACTTGTTTAAAATCGGCATTGTAAAAAATGGAAACAAACCGATCGGTTTTCTGCGAATTCATACGTTTGTCTCTGCGCAGTATCCGACTGTTTGCGCCGAAGAATGGAACTCTTTTAGATCATCGATTTCGGGAGCATGTTATGATGCGTGCCAGGATGTGTTTATGCGCGACCATTTAGAAAACAGATTGCTCTCTGAGCTTGCCAAAACACTTGAGCGGCTCAGAGCTCAAAATATTGGCGCCCTTATTTTAGACCTTACACATAATGGTGGTGGTAGTAGCTGGGAAGAAGGAGTGCGCGAGATGCTCACATCAAAAAATCTGACGTGCGGCCAAACTGGTTTTATTCGACATCCTCAGTGGGTTCAACATTTTGAAAGTAAGATTTTTTGGAAATGGAGACAACGAGGTAGCGGGAATGGAGCCTGATATTGCTTTGGATATGGCGAAGATCAAGCACGATCATTTTTTGGACAGCTTGATCAACGCTATTAAATAACTAGAATCTAACTCTTCCGCCAATTTTGCGTCATTTTGGACAACTCAGAATCAATTTGATTTTCATTTGGTCCAAGTGCGGTGACGCACATATTTTGTGGAGCAAAGATTTCACCAGCAATGCTTCGAATGGCTTCCGCATCAATTTTTGAAAATTCTTCTGCCCAGTTTGCAAGTTTTCCATCAATCTGAGCCAATGCAGCCCATCCTCCGCGCCATGCTAATGCGGTGGGTTCTGATGTGGTCATTTCTAGGTCTGTTATTGCGCGGTATTTGTGTCGCTCTAACTCAGAACTTGGAACATTTATGGTCGAAAGTTCGTCGAGGATTTGAAACACTTCTTTAAAAAACGGCTTTAAGTTTTGAGATAAAACACTCGCGGTGATATTAATAAGCCCCGCTCCAAGATATTGATGTAAATCTGCACTTACATCATAGACGAGTCCTAATTCTTCACGAATTCGCTTCGTAAGCCTGCTGCTAAATCCATCTGACAAAATACGCGTTATGAGTTCATACGTTGAGCTTTTTGAGCTTCCCGTGCCGTCGCATAAAAAACTCATTTGAATTTGGAATTCATTGTCGCTATTTTCCACCCAAAATGCGTAAGGGCCAGAAAAATTGGATTGAAGTCTGGATTTTTGAAGCTCTGGTTGAGGATTATTCCAATTGGCAAATTGCTTAGTTTTTCTCGTACCAAGATCTTAAAATCTTAGAATTGATATTGCCCAGCGAATCAGGTGTGCCAATGATCGGCATTGCCATTGCGGAGTTTGGCCAAATTTTGGTTGCAATATGATAGTCGGGATCGGTGCTGACCCCATTTTCGTTAAGTTCACCTTCAAGCTCACGCTTAACAATTTTAAGCTCAGTAGCTAAGTCATGTAACGCTGGCCGCATTAAAAAATCTGCAAAGAGTTCAATGGCCTCTTTTGATTTTTTTACCGTCCCATTGAAGTAAAATTCCGTATATTCGTGCCCAGTAGCAGCATTCCATTCGCCGCCTAATCGTTCAAATGCAATGCTTAAATCTGAAAAGGACGGATACTTCGCTGATCCGCGAAACATCATGTGTTCCAGTAAATGACTTATCCCAGACCATTCTTTTGGCTCAAATCGACTTCCTGTTCCGTTTAGATATGTGATTTGAAATCTGGGATCACCTTTAGGGAGAGGGATATGCAGGCA
>JAPLFV010000332.1 GCA_026390495.1 Pseudomonadota bacterium
GCTGGCGTCATTCTGAGCGAAGCGAAGAATCAGGTGCTGGCGTCATTCTGAGCGAAGCGAAGAATCAGGTGCTGGCGTCATTCTGAGCGAAACGAAGAATCCCAATTTCCCCAGATGGCTGAAGCATTGCCTCTGTCACCCCAGTCTCTAAGCTTTTGAATTTGCGCTAAATTTTAGAAGTTGTTGAGCCACATCATCAATGTGGCAGACTTGCTCAGCTCCACCATTTTCAAATGCAGCTTTTGGCATTCCATAAACGACAGAACTTGATTCATCTTGAGCAAATGTACGAGCACCTGCATTGCGCAATGCAAGCAGCCCAGCGGATCCATCCCGCCCCATACCGGTCAAAACACCGGCAACAAACTGCAAGTCTGTTTTGGTGGCAAGCCGATTAAATAAATAGTCGACACTTGGCTTAAAACGATTGACTGGCTCATCATCATTTATCGCAATCGCATAGCGACCTGAGGCAGCTCGCTCCAACGTCATTTGTTTACCACCAGGGGCAATATAAACACAGTTCGCCTCGAGGGCATCTCCATGTGCAGCCTCTTTAACTTTAAAGGGGCAAACCGCGGCAAGTGACTCGGCAAATGCACGTGAAAATATCGGGGGAATGTGCTGAACTATAAGAGTTGGCGGAATCATCCGCGGAAGCATACTGAACGCACGAGTGATAGCCTGTGTTCCCCCTGTACTCGATCCAATTGCCCACACTAGGTTTGGTGGATAACTGGTAATGAGAGATAAACTTCTCAAGGCTGGTCTGCTTGACTCTTTAGGGAGGGCAACAGGCGCCACTCCTGCTTCAACGGCTGACAATGACTTACTCAAGATATCATCAGTAAACGAGGCCCTCTCTTCCGCAGTGGGCTTTTGAATATAGTCAAATGCACCAGCATTCAAAGCATTGAAGACCAATGAGCCGTCTTCCATACTTAAACTAGAAATCATTAACACTGGGAAATAACGAACCGCCAACAACTCCTTAAGGACTTGAAGACCGTTTTTGCCAGGCATTTGAATATCCAAAGTCACAACATCGGGATTCAAAGCAAGTATCTTTTCAACTGCATCCATTGGATTTGTAATCTGACCTACATTTTCGACCCAACCCTGGCTGCTGAAAACATGATTCAATAGCTTGAGCAAAACAGGAGAATCGTCAACATTTAAAACACGAAGTTTAGTACGAAGTGCAAATTTTCCATTTGTTTGTGAAACATGAACGAATGGAGATGTGACGTAAGTGATGTTTGATACCTTACAATCTTTGACAAGTTTATCAACATGAGGTGCGAGGTACTGAGGGCCAATCAGTTCGAAAGTCGAACCCTTTAGCTCTGCACTTTGCCCGCGTTCTTGAACTCTCTTCATAAATGCTGCAGTAATGTCCTTAGGGTCAAAAACAGAGAATCCTTCCACTAAGACGCCACTTCGTTTTGCAACCAATACACACTGGTTAACAATCGTAAAAGAATCACCGAGCGCATGAGCGCGCTCCGCAACAATCCATTTCTTATTGAGTGTTAGATCCCATCTCATGCGGCAGTTGGCTTCCTAAGATTAGCAAAGTATTCCAAAGATAAACTTACAAAGCTCGTCGAAGGGCACATGTCACTCATGACAAGTTTCGCACGACTCAAATAGCTATCAGCAGCACTACCTACCGACTCGTCAACCAAAACCTGAATGTTAGAGAAAGCTCTAAAACAATCCAGTTCACTGTTAGGCTTCGACAAAATCTGCAAAGAGAAATTCTTTACTTTAAGCCCAACAACTAGACTAGGTTCCAAGGCCTCGTCACAAACATAAATTGTATTTGGTTTCAAAAACCCTTTCGGATCATTAAATAACTCTACTTTGTGGCTAGAAAGTCCTGCAACCAATGATTGGATGCTGGTCATAAAAGGCTTTGGTACTGCAATCACAAGTGGTGGCGACCTTAGCTCGCCCTTCAATGCTTTAATGACAGGCTCAAGGACTGAAACGGCATGCTGCTGGACCTTAATCCACCTAATGCATTGAGATGCGTCAGGAACAACAATTTTTTGACTAATACTTTTATTAAAGTCATCTTTGGATTGTGTTGAAGCGTTCACAATTGGATCTTCTTTCGATCCTCGAGCCTTCAAAGCCATCTTTGTTTTACTCAAAATTTCGTCGATGCTTTTCTGCAAATTATTCATGGCCGGTTTTTCAATATAATCGAACGCGCCAAGAGAAAGAGCCTTTGTCGCAAGATCAGCATCAGTTCGATTGACTGAAGAAATCATGAGGACAGGAGGATCGGTATCTTTTTTATAGGCCGATTCCAGAAACTCAATACCACCCATAACTGGCATGTGAATATCAAGTGTCATAACATCAAATTTGCCGGCATCAAGTTTTTTGCGCGCTTCCTCTCCGTTCATAGCAGAAACGACCTCAATACAGTCTTTGTCCTGTGAGTAAATTTTCTTCATGACAACTTGAATTGTGGAGGAATCGTCTACACAGAGCACTCGATATTGAGACGAAACGGCAGCAGGCGCCTTGAGGGTACTTATGGCACTCATTGGCATAGACTCAGAGGCTTTTGACGCCGCTGGTTGATTTGTAGCGGTAGCACCTTTCGTCGTATAAGTCGATGGCGCGATAGATTCCATATCCCAACCTTCAAAACGCAACGGTTCGGAAAGTCCGCTCACAAAAAGTCCACCTTCACTTAGCCGAGACCTTAAACTGAGCGCAATTTGTCGAACATGCTCTTCTGTGAAATAGATAAAGACATTTCGAACAAAGATGACATCAAACTTTTCGTTTTGCGGATAGGTGTGACCTTCCAAAAGGTTAACGGTTTGAAACTTTGTCTTTGCTCGTAAGTTTGGGTGAACTGCAGCAAAGTCCTTTATATCACCAGTGCCTTTCTTCCAATATCCATTCAGATACTTTTGAGGAATGGTGTTCACTTCTTGGATTGGATAAACACCATTCTTTGCATACTGAACACTTTCAGCATCGATATCTGTTCCAAGAACTTCAAAGGGAATACCGTATTTTTTAAATAGAGCAAACTCCAAAAACATAGCCAGTGAATACACTTCCTGACCGCGACTACAAGCAGCGGACCAGACCTTCAACGGCGATTTTTTATCCGAATAGCGCGACTTTATCTTTTCAACATTGGCATCAATCCATTTTTCAAGCTGCTCAAAGTGAACCGACTCTCTGAAAAAGAAAGTATAATGAGTCGTCATTAAACTTTGCCATTGTTGACGTTCAAGTTGTTCATTTTTTGAAAAATGAATCCAATAGTCTTGAATATCCCCAATGCCAAGTTTTAGCATACGAGCCTTCAACCTAGACTCCAGCATGGAAAAATTCTTTTCCTGAACATTATTGCCAGTTTCTTCTTTGACAATCTGCGCCAATCGTAACAAATCATTTTTTACAAAACCTGTCATATAAACTTCCTCTGGTTAAAAGTCTTCAAAGCTGGCATTAGAACTTGACGGAACTACATCAGAACCCGCTGCAATCTTTACATCACTGGCATTTGATTTCGAAGAACCATTATCTATAGAATCAGATGACATTTTTGAGTGAGATGCGTTTCGCTTATAATCAAGCAATTTAGCGGGTGCCTTTTGTTCATTCCTTGTAGATGAATGGGCCCTTTGTACTGATTTTTCTGACTTGGATGACGGACGAGTCGACGACTTCGCAACGTGAGTTGAATCTGTGTTACCAGAGCTATGATAACTTTTACTTGGCGTTGTGTTTTGGTTGGAACCTTCCACAAACGAAACCAAAGATGTCAGTGCCTGCCCTAAATCTTGTGTTTGCCCTAAAAGGTTCTGAGCTTGACTGCTGCTCTGCTGAGCAACTGTCGAGTTCTGCTGAGTGACCTGGTCCAATTGAGCAATCGCGGTATTGATCTCCTGAACGCCTTGAGCCTGTTCTTTAGATGCCTGAGCAATCTCAGAAATCATGGTCGTCAAATTTTTTGAGCTTACTGAAATCTCGTCTAAAGCCATTTTACACTTATCGGCGACACTTTGTCCGTAGGTTACCTTATCACGACCTACCTCGATGAGACGATCAACTTTTTGCTTAGTATCATCGACGATGGAATTGACTTTCTTAATACTAGCTGAAAGCATATCCGTAATCTCTTTGGCAGCATTGCCACTCATTTGCGCAAGATTGCCGACCTCTTCAGCAACCACCGCAAATCCTTTGCCGTGCTCTCCTGCTCTTGCTGCTTCTACAGAGGCATTAAACGATAAAAGCTTAGTTTGAAACACGATGTCGTTGATCACTTTCGTTTTATTCCCAATCTCAGAAATTATCTGAACGATAGCGCCAAACTCTTTGTTGCTAGTCTCCATTTGCTCCAGGATTTCTTCATTGGTCGACTTAATTTCTTGGATCGCATGAATCATATCGCCGACGTTTTTAGAACCTTCTTCCGTCGAGTTAAAGTTGCGGTCAACCTCACTGCGTGCTTTACCTGCTGAGTCTGCATTTTGACTGACCATGGCTGAAATCTCTTCTAGGGACGCCATTGTCTCCTGCAAGCTGGCGGCTTGCTCTGTAGCAGCCGCTGACAATTCAGAGGCTGTGTTCTCTGATTCTTTGGATGCAGCAGACACTTCGCGACTTGAAGCCGAAATAGCTTTTATGACTGTCTGCAATTTTGCAGTAAAGCTATTCCCTAGAAGCCAAGCGACAACAAGAATTGCAACAACGCTAACGATTGATAGAATAATGAGATGCATTTCCATGGCGTCAAAGCCAGAGAGAATCTCTTTTGTACTAAGTTCAGTGACTAAGGACCATGTCACATTTCCAATTTTTATTGGCTGAAAGTAGGACAATGTCTCCAATCCATCATAGGACGTTCCAGACATAACGCCTGTTTTACCAGATTTTGCTGCATCCAACGCCGGGAATGCTAGGCTAAATTTTGAATTCTTCTTAAAGCTTTCCGCCACTGAATATTTATCTTTTTGACGATGAGCATCCGCCCGCAATTTTCCATCGGATCCGACAAGTAGGGTCTGTCCCATCTCTCCTAAAGTTTCACGTTTATTGGCAATGGCTGTAATCCGGTCCAGCGGTAACTGCATAATCATGGCACCTTTGAACTCGCCGTTTATAAAAATCGGTGACGATATAAATGACGCAGGTGCCTCATAGCTTGGTCCATAGGCCGCAAAATCTTCTAAGTGGGTCTCAGCATTTTTGAGACTTTTGCTACGTAAGAATGCCTGACCGAGACCAGAGCCTGCTAGAGGCCCTTTAGAAAGATCAGTAGCGAAATCAACTTCCTTAAAAACTGTATAGACGACACGACCTTCATCGTTCACCAGGAAAATATCATATAGGCCATGGCGCTTCAGGAATGCATCAAATTCTGGATGATATTTGGCGTGAGCATCGTTATAGGGAGTTTTTCTTTCGGCTAAAGTCAGATTATTTTTTTCGCCAAGTTTGTTTGAATTATTTGCGATATAGTCGTATTGAGCAGAGTATGTTACAGCATCTAGACTTGATAATACAGGGCTACTATCAAACGCGTCTCCTGAATTTTTTTCAGCATACATCTTTGAGAACGTAGTTTTATAGAAATCTTCAAGTTTGTCCTTTTCAGCCTTTGTAAGCTCAATGCCGCGGTAGCTATTCATGGCTACACTGAAATCCTTCAATGCATTGGTGGCTAAACTTGAGGTCGCAAGATCTGACAATCCTGTCAACTCTTTGTCAAAGTATCCCTCAATCAAATGGGCCTTATCTCCTCCGACGATTGCAGCTCTTTCATTGGCCTGCGTCATGATCACATCTTTGGATTCGAGATAAGAGATCAAGGTACCAACCGTTAACGGTAGTAGCCCTAAGATTAACATAGCTCCTAGCAATTTATTTTTGAAACTCATATTCATTTTTCATCCCCCTTAAATTTAACTCTTAGGCAGCCATCTGTTTGCGATATTTCTCAATTTCAAGCAGTTCATTCAACATTTAAAATAAACTTTTTGGATGCATCGTCGTCCTTAAGAGGAGCTTGTTTTAGCATGTCTTCAGTCGCATGAATCACTTTAGTCACTTCGTCAACAAGCATGCCTACGCTGATGCCATTCTGTTCGACAACAACGACAACTTCAGGGCTTGTATTTGATTTTTCGCCTGATTTTTCTGCTAGCTTTTTAACACCTAATTTTTTGCGAACATTAAACACACCGATGATTTTCCCACGCAGGTTCATCATTCCTTCAAAATGAGCTGGCATATTTGGAACGGACGTTACCTCGGGCTTTTGAATGACTTCTTTAACACTTATCAATGGCAATGCAAAAAATTGATCCCCTAAGGTAAACTCCATGTACCGATTTTCGAGCGTGTTCTGACTCATGCTGATTTTCTCCTTTCAAGTTGATCAACCGCACTGCCGACCTTCCCTTCAAGAAGCTCGACTGGATTCAATATCAAAGTTGGCAGACCGTCTCCAAGCACACAGCTTCCAATCCACCCAGTCTGGGCCTGAACCCCGTTGTTAAGAGGCTTGATGACGACTTGCTGGGAGTGCAAAAGCTCCTTGACACTTACAGCGATCATGCGTTCTTCCACAGCAAACAGTAAGGCGGTAGAGTCCTTCTGAGAGCTTTCCTCGCGTTTTGGTTCCAGAAGCTTTTCAAGCCTAAAAATTGGTACAACCTCTCCGCGAAGCTCCATACAATCTCCAATTCCAAGCATATTGGGATGTACTTTCACGGAATCTAAGTTTACGGTTTCGTGAACTTGACTTAACGGAATGACAAAACGTCCGCGATTGGTCGCCATGACTAGACCCTCAACGACCGCCAAAGATAATGGAATCTTTAATCTAAAAACGCTTCCGTGACCTAGCTCTGTTGTGACATCAACTTGACCACCGATCTTCTCAACATTTGTCTTCACGACGTCCATTCCCACTCCACGACCGCTGACTTCACTTGTAACTGCTTTGGTTGAAAAGCCTGGGTGGAAAATGAGGTTGATAATTTGTTTTTCTGTTAAATTTTCATTTGCGGAGACTAGTTTCTTCTCGATTGCTTTTTTTCTTACAATCTCCGTATTGATGCCTTTGCCGTCATCGCGAATCTCCACAATGAGGTGATTGCCCTCGTTTTGAAACGCGAGCCTTACCACACCCTGAGGATCTTTCGACGTTGTCGCACGTTCATCCGTTGTTTCAAGACCATGATCCACAGCATTTCTTAAAATGTGAATCAATGGATCACCCAATTGATCGAGCACTGATTTATCGACGTCCATTTGATCGCCTTGAATATCAAGACGTACATTTTTACCTAGAGTTGTTGCTGTATCACGAACAACTCGTTGAAGTTTTTGTACCAATGGCTTCACAGGTAGCATGCGAAGTCCCATTGAAAGGTTTTGAATTTCTTTCGATAGCTTTACCATTTCCTGAATCGAATTTTGAAGTTTGAGAGGATCACCTCTCAGTGACTGTTGTTGAATTACAGACTGAAGGACTATAAGTTCGCCTACGTAATCATTAAGCAATTCAATTCTAGAAAGACTCACTCGTACAACTTCATCTTCTTTCTCTGTCTTTCCGACCGAGGCTTGCGGTTTTTGAGATTTTTGCGCTGAATTAGAATCAGATTTTAGGTCTTGTTTGGTTGTAGCTGACGCTGGACCTACCGAGACGGCATCCTTCGCAGGGGATTCAGCAGAATTTTGCGCCGATGCAATGGCAATACCCAAACCGAAGCTAGCAACATCCTGAGCTGCAATCGCTTGCTCCACACCTGGGACCTCAGATGTTTCACTCGATGCAAACTCGTCATCCGCGAAGAAACTTGCCGCATTCGGTGGTAAGATGTCCTTCGGTTCATTCATTGCGCTGCTAGATGCTTCGATGGTTGATTCTAGAACCTCAGCGGACACTATTACATGTGCGTTGACCTCACTTGCATCAGCACTGGTAGATTCTTCGATGTTCTTCGCTACAACTGGAGACTCTTTGGGTGCGGCTTCAGAGGCTGTGCGTCCTTCTACCCATCCACGAATATCAATCAAAATCTCATCATTATTAAACGTGGCCGACATATCCTGCTTAAGAGAATGCATCATTTCCACTAAACGGTCATTGGACTGCAGAAGTGTCGATACTACCTCTGAGGTTAAAGTCACTTTACCTTTTTGCAATGCTAGTACCAGATTCTCGACCTCGTGTGTAAAGGTCGCGACATCGCCAAAGCCTACGGACCGGGATCCACCTTTTAAATTGTGTGCTAGCCTAAATATTTTATCGAGGAGATCCTTTGGATCGGAAGCGCCTTCCAGTTCCATAAAGCATCCTTCAACCTCTTCCAAATTAAGAATGGCTTCATCGATAAAGGTTGTTTTTAGCTCTAACTCAAAATCATCCACGGTAATCACCTCAAACGAAAATTAACAATCAAAACCACATAACAAATGCAAAAAATGACTCCTGGCTACGCAGAGGCCGCTCTCTTTTTGTTGTGAACCACGGGTCCTAACATTAAAAACTTTTGATCAATCTCCAATTGGTGCTTCTGATGAGACGTTCTTTCTGACTCAGGAATTGCTAACATCAATTTCACGCGGCGTTGCCTCATGCCAAACTCGGATGCCATACACATAGTGTCTCTTAAGGCAACCATACTCCAAGGCTTCTCAATGAAATCAAAGGCACCAAGCCTCACTGCCGCTAGAGTATTTTCTCGGCCTAACCCTGCACCAGTAACCAATACAACTGGAGTCTCTTTCCCTTGGGCCCTTAGCTGGGCAAGAAAATCTAAACCATTCATGACTGGCATCATGATGTCACTAAATATTGCGTCAAACTCTTGGTCTTCGCACATTTTAAGTGCCGCATGACCATCCTGAGCGCTAGAAACTTGAAATCCAAGTTCAATGCCTGATTCTATCAGCATCTCCAAGACATTTTCATCGTCATCGACAACTAGAATATGCAAGTTATTTTCGTCTTGAATGTCCACAACAAACCTCGTTCAAAAAATTGTTCATAAAAGATTTTAAGTCGCGCATTTGGGTTAAGACGCCATCCGATCATCATGATTCACATGAATGTCTTCTCGAGGCTTAAGCTTTCTAACAACACTCGACGCTCGATCTAAATTTTCCGGTGTCACTTGGTGCGCATGCGGGTCGATTCCTTCATTGCGTTGTAAATCACTAGATGATTTTATTCCGGACAACGCCTCCAGCCTCTGCACGATGCCATCCATGTTTCTTGCCTGATTCAACAAGTGATCAGAGTTTGAACGAGTCTCTTTAGCAGTCGCCTCATTTTGATTGGTCGACTGGTCCAATATACGAAGTGCTTTGGATACTTCACTCACACCTTGGTCTTGTTCCCGGATAGCTTGAGTGATGGCCGTTATTCGCTCGTTGACAAGACCAGATTGCTTCACAATGTTGTTAAGTGCTGTGTCGCACTGTTTTGCAACTGTGACACCTGAGGCAATTGTTGTTTTAGCTTCGCTGACGATCGAATCGACTTTTCGTTTACTTTGAGCGACGATGTCTTCTACTCGGTGAACGCTTGAATCAAGCAAATCTGTGATCTCTTTGGCTGCATTGCCACTCATGCGCGCCAAGTTACCGACCTCTTCGGCGACCACGGCAAAGCCTTTGCCATGCTCACCGGCTCTTGCAGCCTCAACAGATGCGTTAAAGCTTAAGAGTTTTGTTTGGAACACAATGTCATTGATAACTTTTGTTTTGGAACTAATCTCACCCATCATCTGAACGATCTCAGAAATCTGACGATTATTATCCTCAACCTGGCTCATGACTCGGTCGTTTGTTGAACTAATGGAACTAATCGATGTCAGCATTTGCCTAATGGCATGTTGCCCTTCGCCGGCTGACTCAAAACTTTGTTTTGCAGCTTTTTCAAGTTCATTGGAGTTATCAGTGGTCAGCTTGACCATCGCAGCAATCTCATCCATCGAAGAGGCAGTCTCTTGAAGCGCACTTGCCTGCTGGGTCGTCTCTGTAGCCAATGCTGATGCTGACTGAGAGAGAGACTCGGCAGTGTGCCCCACGTTCTCGGATTCTCTGCTTAGATCGGAAATAACTGCTTTGAATTCTTGATTGATGCTGCGAATGAAGTAGATGCAGACCGTGATTCCAATTGCGAAGCCAAAAAGTGTCAAGAGCAATACATTTCGGATGGCATCCTTGGCCGTTGCAATAGATTCGATCCCAGAAGCCGAAGCTTCCTTCTCTACGAGATCACCCAATTTACCTAAATTGTCTTCTAGTACTTCAAAGGCCTTTTGCAACACTGGGACATCTGATATGGCTAATTTCGTGTCGCCAGTCAAAGATGCCGAGACGATTACTGCTGCGGCTTTGGTGTAGCTATCGATTTTCCCTTTGGATTCACCCAGTGCTTCTCTGATAGCGGGGCTTAGGTCCAAATTTTCCATTGCAGTCATATGCTCATTCATTTCTTTTGCATATTCGTCGGCCTCTTTCTTTATGTCAGCCAGCGCAGCATCGTCCTTATTAATAGAAGCGATAATGGCACCAAATGCATTGCCTCTGATGCCATCGTGCATCATATCGATCATTCCCATGTTCTTAACCTCAGGAATTCTCGAATCCACCATTTCGGACATCTTTGCACTTAGTTTTGATACAGACCAGTAGGACAATGCTCCGATCAAGGCGACAGTCACCAGCAGGCAGCTCCCAAGTGTCCATAGCCTTGCAGAAATAGTGTAGGTTTTTGATGGTTGAGTCATGACTCCATCCTTTCGAAAAGTGTTAGATCGATACTGCAACAGTTTTCGGAGGTAATGTTGGAATCTTAAGAAATGATGTAAATCTATGATACCACGATCAAAAGCATGGGCTATTTTATAGCCGGACATATTGGATAAAATGAAACAATTTGCTGTTTCATCAA
>JAPLFV010000064.1 GCA_026390495.1 Pseudomonadota bacterium
CTATGAGGTGTTTGAGGTACAGGCAAATGCGCCAAATGCAAAAAAGAATTCGGACGTTGTTGCCCTTAGAATGACTTTAAAAAATAAGATAACAATGCTGTCAGGTCATAGTGGAGTTGGGAAGAGCTCTCTAGTTAATTTGTTTGAACCAGAGCTAGTTCAGGCTGTTGAGAAAAATGACGATATTTTCTATAAAGGTCGTCATACGACCTCATACGCCAGTTTTATAAAACTGGGTACTGGCGGCTATGTTATTGATACTCCTGGAATTAGGAGCTTCGTTTTGCAAGAGTTGGACTCTAGAGAATTGTCAGCTGGGTTTCCTGAGTTTTCGAGACTTGAGGGGAAGTGCCGTTATAGAGAATGTCGGCATCTTGAGGAGCCAGAATGTATTGTTACTAAGGCGGTGAGTGAACAAAAAGTCGATTCTCGACGTTATTCGAGTTATAAAGGCATTCTTCTGGGGACTACTGGTCGCGAAGGTCGGGTAAGAGATCCCGAGGAGTAAATTTAGTGAATGAATATTAAAATGTAGACCTAATGTAAATTTTGGAGGAATCGTGGGATACGAATATTTTGATTCTGATGAACTGAAACTACTAAGAGAATCTGTACGCAATTTTGCCAAGGCAGAAATCGCGCCGTTAGCACATGATTTGGATGAAAAAGAACAATTTTCAATTCCATTGACCGCCAAAATGGGGGAAATGGGATTTTTTGGCACGGTAGTTCCGACAAAGTATGGCGGACAAGGGATGGATTATTTGTCGTATATCGTCGTTGTTGAGGAACTGGCAAGAATTGACGGCAGCCAAGCTGCGACAATTGCCGCTCATAATAGTCTAGGCGCTGCTCCACTTTACTATTATGGAAACGACGATCAAAAAAAGAAGTACTTGCCTTCTCTTTGCGATGGAAGAGGGCTTTGGGGATTTGGTTTGACAGAACCGGAAGCGGGCAGTGATGCTCAGGCGAGTAAGACAAACGCGGTATGGAATGAGTCGAAAAAGAAATGGATTTTAAATGGTTCAAAAATATGGATTACCAATAGTGCTAGTGAGATAACGAAGGGGATTACAGTTCAAGCGGTTACGGGGCGAAAATCAGATGGCAGACCGGAATTGAGTTGTTTTATTGTAGAAGCAGGCGCACCTGGACTTACGGCGAGGGCCATGAAAGGTAAAATGATGTGGAGAGCATCAAATACCGGAGAGCTCTATTTTGATAATGTTGAGGTTGCTCCAGAAAATATGTTAGGTGAAAAGGGGCAGGGATTCAAAATTATGATGGAGACTCTTGATAATGGCCGGTTGTCAATTGGAGCCATGGGCTTGGGTCTTGCAAAGGGTGCTTTGGAATTAACGGTAAAATATGCAAATGAAAGGAAAACCTTCGGGCAATCCATTTCGAAGCATCAGGTTGTTGCATTTAAAATTGCCGAAATGGCAATGAGAATCGAAGCAGCTGAGGGACTATTGTATAAAGCTTGCTGGCTAAAACAAACAAATCGGCCATTTAGTAAGGTCGCGGCCATGGCTAAATTGTATTGTTCTGAGGTTGCAGAGTACTGTGCCAGAGAAGGCCAACAAACATTCGGTGGCTATGGCCTTATGAAAGAATACCCTATTGAGAGGCACTACCGTGATGCAGCATTGTTGCGAATTGGCGAAGGTACCAGCGAGATACAACGTCTAGTCATTTCTCGACTGGTTGGCTGTTAGCCGATGATCGTCATTGGAAGAAAGATTTGTAAATTTGTCGATCGCATGCCCAATTCTATTCAGACTTCGCTTAGAGAGTTCGAGGAACGGATGTTTGAGGGGTGGAGTATTATGGGCCTGTTTGGACGTCGAATCTCCACTTGTTTGGTAGTCGGATCGTTTTATGGCTGCGTTAGTAATAGTGCAGATTCTGAGTATCTTTCAGGTCAGCCAACGATTTTTGCAACATTGGATTTGTTTGATCAATCACATGAAAATGTGGAAGGAGTTAAGTATCCCGCGTGGCAAGGTGATTGGGCATTCCGTCGGGAGCGTCTTGAGATTGTTGATAGAGGATTTAGGACTCTTCGCCCTGACGTTGTATTTTTTCAAAATGTTTTGAGTAGGATGGGAAGTCCTTCTGAAAGTGATGAATTGATATTGAGCGCGGGTGCCTTGAACCGTTTCAATTGGAAGGATTTCAAGATCGGTTTTATCGAACAGTCTGGAGAAAATCGAGAAATGGCAATTGCGGCCTCTCGACCAAGGGATTTTACTAAGAATTGGCCTGATAATACAAAGAATCAATGGCAGCTGGGTCAAGATGGATATGTAACCTTTAGCGAACTAGATTCCGTAGAGAGTCCAGTATTGCTAGTAAACGTGGTCATGCCAAAAACGCAAAATCAAGTTAATCTTTGGTATTCATTTTTGAAAGATCGAATCTTGGAGTTAAGCAAAGTTCGACATATTTGTCCTGAGAGAGTTGTAGTTGCAGGATATTTGCCATATGAAGGCGACTCTAAACGGTTTGATGATATGCTCAATTCTTTAAACTTAAAGGATACTGCTGTTGGGTTTTGCCAAAATGCCGAGAAGTGTAAAACAGCCTCTGAGCAAAATGATATTTTTAAGATTTCATCTCAAAAAATGTCTTTGGGTCAAATGGATAGAATACTCGTGCACAAGGATACTGAAGTGATAAATGCTGGTATGCATTTTTTAGAGTCAAAAGAGAACTCTCGATATAAGGCGCTCTATGATTTGCCTAAAGTTTGGGGTTCGTCCAGGTTTGGTTGGTTTGCTTCTGTTAAATTAAGACATTGTCAACGATTGCGTCATTGATGACTAGGTTGATCCGATAAAGTTTGATTTGATTCGTCGAAGTAATTTGACAGTGCTGAGGATTCTTATTGTAAAACCGTCCAAGCAACTCCAACATTGAAGTCAACGAGATGAAGTCGATTGTTGGCGGTCCCGCGCCATCGCTGTACAGATGTCACGAGCGTTAAGTTTTTGTCGATAGAATAAATTAGTGAAGCAAGGACTCCAGCTCCAACTTGCGCAATTTGCTCCTTGTCCCTCGTATAGGGAATATTTTGTCTTTCGACACCAACCAAATATAAAGTATTAAAACCAATACCAAGCCACAAGGGGTGATAGATCCGAATTAATTTCTGAGAATTGAAATTTACAAGAAAAAAAGTCTTTTCCTTCTCAGAAGTTGTCACAAGAGTTTTAAATCCACCAGACACACTGAGTAACCATTGGTCTTCCATAAAATATAAATAGTTAACAGAGGCACTTCCGTGACCGCTTTCATATTCATCAAGACTAAAAGAAGTTGGATTTGATTTGGAATATCCAATACCCAATGAAATTTTTGGAAAGGCGAAGGTCTGTAGATTTTGCGCATGCAAATTGCTTCCAATAGTACAAATGAAAATGACAATGGATGTTAACAACTGTAGGATTTTAACCATAATTCTTATTCCACATGGAGAAATATTGTGACTCTTTTTCAAAGGTTTATTGTACCACTATCAGTTACAGCAATGATACTTCCAGTTTTTTCGGGCTATCTTGTGACGTTTCTGATGCTCGTTTTCTTTTTGGCATCAAAGTACCTGACGCCGAAAGAAGGTTTGAATCGAAGCATTGGTGGGTCCGTGCATAACAGTTCCACAGTGTCTTCTGAATATGGTCTTTGGAGTCATTACCTCTATTATTTCTTTGCTCTCCTTGCAGTCACTCTATTTTTGCCACTAGCATTGGATTTCGAACACCAAACTTGGTCGAATCTCAAGAAGGCCTTAGAGTATTTCGCGCATAGTTTGATCAAGTATGGATTTTTATGGTGGTTTATGACCGCATACTTTAACGCAGATTTGAAATCGTCCCAACGTACTATTGAATACCTTTGTAAATCAGTCGGAATCATTTCATTTCTGCATTTTGCTTATTGTCTCGCTCAAAGATCTTATGGGATTGATTGGGTGCACGGTTTTTCGGCCACATTGCCGCCGAACCGATTTGCATATGGTGTATACCGAGTGAGTGGATTTACCAGCCATCCATTAACAATTGGTTACCAGCTTTGCCTGATTGTGGTTTTGGCAAATTTTCTGATGGTTGATAAACGTTTGAGTCTGTTTTCTCGTCGAATAGCCGGTACAGGCCTAATTTTTAGTCTTTTGACTATATTGATTTCAGGTTCTAGAGGACCCATGTTAGTTTCTGCGATCATTGCTATCGTCCAAAATATTAGATTTCTTTTGCGCCACAAGGGGGTTGTTGCGATTTCTGGTGTGATTTTCTTGGTGGTAGTCGGGAAATTTACAAATATTATTTCAAGGTTCAGTGAAATTGGGGCATTAAGCCAATCAGGCGATTCTAGGACGACTGACTGGACCGTTTATTTAACCGCATTTAAATCTCACTTATTGTTTGGCCTTGGTCCAGTGAACTTCAGCGAGGCAATTTCCGCCTATTACGCTCAGTTGAATGCAGATGCTAAGATTGGGTTAGCGCATAATTTCTATTTGCAGATTGGGGCAGAGTTAGGGCTGGTAGGTTTGCTCGCATTTGCTATCTGGATTTGCAATTGGTTTCGACACGCAAAGCTGATGCGTAAAAGACACGAAAAATGCGCTATGTACTCAATACTGGGAGTTATGATCATTTCGGGAATAACTCAAAGTGCTCTGAAAGATAGTGAAGTTTTGTATACATTGATAGCTGTGACTCACTGGGTATTGATATCATCCTATAGGCTCGAATCTGGGAAGTAAATTAAATGGCCGCTGAAGCGACAAAAGTAAAGATAACCAGTCCTGAGAGGGTTGCTAGGATATTGCTAAGAGTTGCTCAAGGTGGAGTCGGAATTCAGATAAGATCGTTGGCTCAAATTGAGACGGCTGTAAAGGGGCGCGCTAGTAGTTCCGGTACCCTTTCAACCCAAGACGCTTTTGAAATATCTGGTGTATCTGATAAAGGCCGCGCTCATTTGCAGTCTTTCATGCAGTCTAATAATGGTGTTCAGATTGAGTTTGTACTTATGGCTGTAAAAGTTGTCTTTTTTGCTCGAATTGTTAAATTTTCTGGCAGTGCGGTGCTAGTCACTATTCCCGATTATTTGACTACCATTGAGAGACGAAGAGATGAAAGATTCGTCATGCCAGTGGGCAACAAGGCTTTTTTGCGACTTGAAGATTGGTTCCCTGAGATAAAGGATCCAGTCGTTCCTCCTTTCTTTGAATACCAACGAGACTTGGCATCATTGGTCGCATTAGGAGACATTAGCCTAGGGGGAATATCGATCGTATCTAGATTCCCAGCTCTTTGTAAGGTTCTTCAGAAAGGAGCCATGCTAGACAAGGTTTCACTGCTTTTCCCACTGTCGGAACCAATTAATTCTACTATTGAAATTCGGTGGGCTAAGAGGCTTCGTGAAAGTGTACAGGATTTTACTGGAGAACCTCGTACCTTTCGAGTCTATAAATTTGGGATTCAATTTGTTAATCCAAGTTCGAAATTGCAAAGTGAAATTCAAAGATTTATTGCAAAAATTGCGACTTCAGAGGCTATTTAGATTAATAGGAGCGAGCCAAATATGGTATGCAAACGTAGTTTAGGTCTAAGGTTTAAATGCGTCATGTATGCTCCAATATTTCTGAGCCTTAGCTGTAGCCAACTCTTTTCTCAAAAGAAGAATGAATCTGGCGAAGCGATAGAAGATCACGAATCGACGTCCATAGCATTAGAAGGTGAATCAATTAGCGGAAGTAAAATAAAGAAGCCTTCAACAGATGCTCAGTCAAGTGTTGAACTAAAGCAGGCGCAAACTTGGAATCGAATGAATGAACTAGAGGATGAAGTTCGTGTTCAACGAGAGCGTATAAAGTTACTTGAGCAAGGATTAATGACGGGAATTGCTCCTTCGGAATTGAACTCAAACAGGAAAGCTGAATCAACAAAGCAAGATAGTAGGCATCCGAATGGAACAAAGGATCGAATCGTTTCGAACGAATTGCCTTCCCCAGATGGTGTTGACGATTTGGTTAAGTCTAAAGGTACAAAAACTGAAGCGCCAAATTCAATGATGATTAGACTCCAGGTGGCAAAGGAATATTTTCAAGGCGGACGAAATGGTATGGCAGTTGCAGAGCTAGCGTCAATAATGAAAGATTTTGGCCCGAAATCAGGTGAGGGAGCCGTAAAATTATTGTTGGGTCGATCCTATTTAGGCCTTAAAGAGTTTGAGTCAGCAAAAATTGAGCTTATTGGTTTTCTGGAAATGTTTCCAGGACATCAAGAGGAAGCATTGGCCAGGTTAGAGTTAGCACGAGCCTATTTGGGGCTCAATTTAAGGGACCGATCAAGGAAAGAATTAGTATTAGTAACGCAAAAATTTAAGGGTTCCGACGAGGCTGATATTGCAGCACATGAGATGGATAAAATGAAATCAAATTTTTAAAGGTTGAACGTGAGCGGTTGAGCGCCTCTGGAGGCATTGATGAAAGGATATTTGACTGTGCAGATCAAGCTTCCAATCGTGCAAAGGATTCTTTTCTTCTTTGTTTTCTTAATATTGAAAAATGGCGTCGTCAATGGTGAGTCCACCTATGATGAGCCCCCACGTGAGAAGAGTGTTCAGAATTCTTTTTCGGGTGTCCCTCCCATGCCAGGTTCAAGAAAGACAATACCGCGAGGTGATGCACCTGATTTTTATACGGTGGAGGCTGGTGATACTCTTTTTGATATTTGCAGTCAGATTGTTGACAATGGAGATTACTGGCCAAAGCTTTGGTCATTCAATGCTGACGTTAAGAATCCACATTTCATTTATCCTGGTATGAAGTTGGCGTTCTTTTCTGGAGATGCTGAAACTCCTCCCTACTTGGAGGTTGTTGAAGAAGATGACATGGTTCCAGTTGATAAAGGGGCGTTGAAAGAAGCTGAGCTGGTGGTCCAAGATTCGGAAGTTCCGGCATACCAAGATAGTCCAAGCAATTTATCTGCAGTAGGAGCTTTGGCAGGTGAGCAGACGTCGGATTTCGAATCTAAGGGCACTTCAGAAGTTCAGGCGAATAGCGATTTCATCGACGTGGGTTCGGGATATTCAGGTACTGATGTAAACTTAGTAGTACCTAGTTCTTTGGTGCAAGGAGAGCCTCAAATAAATGGAAGAATTATTGAGGGGGCTAAAGGTGAGGTAAATTCAGGCGATGGTGTTGTCGTCAAATTGAGTGCTGAGGAAACTCTGGTTGAGGGTACCAGGTATAGTGTTTTCAGATTAAGAGAAAAGGTATACCACCCAGAAACTAAGGAGTTTATTGCCGACCGTTTTGACTTTTGCGGAAATATTATCGTGAAAAAGAAAGTTGGAAGTCTTGGACTGGCGACAGTTGTGGATAGTCAGCACGGAGTCATGAATGGCGACATAGTTTTGAATTTTGTTTCGACGAAGAGAAATTTAAGTGATTTTAGAAAAATCGGCAAATTATTAGATGCAAATGCCACAATCATTGGCCTTCATTATTTTAATCAATCATTCGTGGGTGAAGGGAATTTTGTCTTTCTTGACAAGGGTTCATTGAGTCCTGGACAGTTTTTTTCTATCTATCAGCAGGTGTCCAATCATTCAGTTTTTGCGGATAGTTCAGATGCATTGCAATCAACTTCGCGAAAGGTTGGAGTCGTTCGCATAGTCGATTCTAACTCCTTTTATAGTTTGGGAGTTATAGTCGTGAGTCAAAGTGAAATTAGAATAGGCGATCGGTTGACTCAAAATCTATTAAAGTAAAATTTCTCGCATTTTACAACTGTCTTTCCTTTGCGGTTAAATGCCATAAATTCATGATTTTTGGTTTATCAATCATTGCTGACGGGCAGCCTGGCCGTTGCGCTTGAAGTCTTATTCGGTCAAATATTTAGATAAGCTCATGTCCTTTGACAATTCAGTGACGTAATTGATAGTCGATGATAGGTCGATTCAATTACTGAATACTCGTTTTTGAAAAGGTGTGATCATGGCAATATCGGAACTATCTCTATTCTTACCTTTCGCAGCGTCCCAAATCTATCACCGCTGGTTTCCTTCCGCAAAGCTGTCATGTGTTCAAAAATTGTATTCTCAGATTGAGACGGACCGAGATATTTTTGAAAATTTACTGGTTGATAGTGATCCATTGGTTTGGGAGGATTTTATCTATTGCTGTATCGAATATGGTGGCGACTCATTCAATTGGTTAAAGGAACTTTCATATTGGCATAGTGACGTCGTTTTGAAACTATCCAATGCAATACATCATCATATGGTAGGAGTGCGCTTAGCTGGAGCGACAACAGTGTCTATTCTGAGTGATTTCTATCCGATTAAATTAAGGCAGATTAGCAAGCCACCATTGATATTAACCTGCCTAGGTGATTTTCGGAAATTGAGTACTACATGCATTAGTGTCGTAGGGTCTCGGCAAGCTTCATGGGTTGCTTCGCAATATAGCTTTCACATCGGAAAGATAGCGGCGGACCTAGGCTGGGGCGTTGTTAGTGGAGGCGCCCTCGGATGCGACATAGCTGCCCACCAAGGTATGTTAGCAAGTTCGCAGAGGGATATTCATGCGGTCGTCATATTGGCAGGGGGGCTTTACCATTTGTACCCAAAAAGAAATTCTGCAATTTTTAATCAACTTATTGAACGTGGAGGTGTCATTGTATCAGAAAGATTGTGGAGTCAGATTGCTATACCAAGGGACTTTCCAATTAGAAACCGAATTGTGTCTGGAATGTCCTCTGCTGTCATTGTAACGCAAGCGGCGGAAAAATCCGGCTCATTGATTACCGCAGATGAAGCGTTGGAACAAGGTCGAGACGTTTATTGCTTTGACAATAAAGAGTCAGATGTTCGTTTTTTGGGGAGTCAAAGACTCATTGAAGACGGAGCAACCCGATTTTTTTCTCCCGAAGAATTGTTTATTAAATATCTCATTCCAACATTAACCTGAGCGGTTGCAATTTAGTGAGTGGGAGTTTGAAGCGGAATAAACCTAGATTTGGTTTGATAGAATTGTTTGGGTCATTCAATTGAAAACTAGAGGTTGAGCAAAAGTGACAATTTAAAAACCTATACCTTGTCAAAGTAACCAATTTATTGGTAGTTTAATGTTAGAGCAGATTCTAAATTAGCGTTTCTTAATTTTCTTGCAAATTATTTGCGGGTTGATTGGCGATTTAGTTTCAATTGTTATCGTTGGAGGTGTCCAAATGGTAAACCAACTTGATCGGTCTGAAGGATTTGAATTGATTCGACCTGTGATTGAATCGATCGCAGATTTAGTTTGTGCTCATGGACTCGACCCCAATGAGGATGGACTTTTGCGCAGCAGTCTGTTGGAGCGAGGATTCAACATTGATCTGATTCGAAAAGCTGAAGATTGGTGTGATGTCGTTTCGACACATTCGCGCTTAGTTGAAGTCTTATGCCTATTTCTTCCAGAGATAAAGAGCGCCCGAATTTATAGCAAATTAGAGAAAATTTTTGTTTCAGATTCTATATGGAAAACTATGGAAGAGTGCAGGAACCGAGGCATTTTTAGTATGGACATGATCGAAAGGCTCTTGGAGGGTGTTCGAGAAATGGATACCAGAGATTGGGATGATATTGATGTTCGAAAATTTATTGAAACCGTTTGTGGAGACGCTAGTCATGCAAACGGAGATCTGAAGCTTCGCAAAGCCTTGAATGGTGACTTTGCTGATTACTACTGTTAGCTGAAAGGTTTTGAATCACCCAGTCACATGGGATGAGAAATCTTTTCGATTCTCTCCAATAGCTGAATAAGATGTATGGTTGCTATTGATTGGCTCCGGTGTCTTTGTGAGGTCAAATTGATTGTATCTTCAATAGTTGGAAAATTGCACGATTTGATGCTGAATACCGACGCTGATGAGCTTGTCGTAAATGGCTCGCGCGGTATTTTTGTTTTCGGCCAATTTGGAGTTAAGAGCATTGATATTCAAGTATGTACTCTGGATGAAATGATTGAGGCATTCAGACAATTGGCCTGGGAGCATAATCTTAGGTTGGATGCATTGGTCCCAACATGTGGTGGGGTGATTAGGTCTTTGAGCCTAAGGTGGCACGTTGTGACTGCACCCGTATCAGAAGATGCCATTGTGGTTTCGTTGCGCCGATTAAGAGATAGTTCATTTGACTTGGGACAATTCAGTGTTTCCAGCGAGTCCATTGCCCTAGTTGAAAATGCAATCGTGAATTCAAACCCAATATTGTTCTCCGGGTCAACAGGCTCAGGAAAATCCTCATTTCTACTCGGAGTCTTAAAGAAATATTTTTTGCAACGGAGAGTTATCATTTTAGAGACATTGTCGGAGCTTCCGCTAATGTCATCAAGGTGGACAAGGTTTACTGAAAGGACTGCCCACTCTAATGGTAAAGGGGAGTTTTCCCTTGAAAGAATTGCCAAGGAGTCTCTACGAATGAGGCCAGAAACGATTGTGATGGGGGAGCTTAGAGGTCATGAGGTAAATACATTCTTAGATTTGTGCGCAAGTGGACATGGGTCAAGCCTAGCGACAATTCATTCTAGCAACCCTAAGATGGCATTAAAAAGGATGATCATGTTAAGTTCGGAAAAAGTTGCTGATTTAATCAAAGGAATGTCTATGACAGTGGTTCATTTAGAGCGTCGGATTCTGCAAGAAAGCAATCAAGTCACTTTTAGTGCTGAGGCGCAGGCCTTTTGTATATAAAAAACTGAATGCGTCGCCCCTGAATTATTCAAACTGGCTTCGTTAGCATCACCAAAAACGGCCTTGCCGTACCCGAACGTACTGTCTTCGGCCGTTTTTGGCTCGCTGCCTTGCCAGTTTGAAAATTGAGGGACTCCGAAAATCCGATCTGCAAATTGCAGGGATTTGTTGATTGGAAGAATAAAACCAGACCTGGATTTTCTACTCAAAGCTATGTCAAACTACCACTTCAGAATTGTTCAGGGACGACGAAAGCAGTTTCTCTATGAAAGAAATGTACTTGTAGATAAATATTTTTCAGCAATTTGCGTTAAAACTCTACCACGTGGAGTCCTTGCAATAAACCCTCGATACACTAAATAGGGTTCATAGACGTCTTCGATCGTCGCTCGGTCTTCGTGCAATGATGCTGCTAAGGCATCAATGCCAACGGGTCCACTGCTATATTGTTCCTGCATTATTTGAAGAATTTTGCGGTCGACTCGGTCAAATCCGTGGTCGTCAACACCTTGTCGAAGCAATGCCAAATGAGCAACATCCTTATCGATGGAATTTTTCTTTGCAACAGCTGCAAAATCTCCGACTCGTTTAAGAAGTCGGTTGGCGAGTCTTGGCGTGCCCCGACTGCGTTTTGCAATCTCAGCTGCCCCTTGAGGTGTGAGTTCTATATCCAAGATGCCAGCGGATCTCGTTAGAATTTCTTCTAGGGCTGCTGAATCGTAAAATTCAAGTCGCTCTTGAATTCCAAAACGACTTAAGAGGGGTCTGGACAAAAGCGATAGACGCGTTGTGGCGCCAACTAAGGTAAAGGGTGAGATTTCCATTCGAACCGATCTAGCGCTTGCTGCCTGGCCGACAATTAAATCAATTGCAAAATCTTCCATGGCGCCATAAAGAATCTCTTCGACTTTAATCGACAATCTATGAATTTCATCAATGAAAAGTAAGGTCCCTGGTTCAAGGCCGGTCAAAATACCAGCCAAATCTCCGGCTTTATCAATTGCTGGTCCACTCGTTGAGACGAAAGGTACACCAAGTTCATTGGCAACTATGTTCGCAAGGGTCGTTTTCCCTAAACCAGGAGCTCCATGCAATATGATGTGATCCAGAGTTTTTTTTCTGAGTTTTGATGCTTCTACATAAACCTGCAAATTGCGTTTTACTTCAAGTTGTCCGGGATATTCTGAAAATTTACTAGGGCGGATGGACGGAGCCTTATCCTGTAATTCATAGTCTTCTTCCGATTCCAAGCTGCTTGAAATTCTTTCTATAGAAACTTTGCGAACGTCTGAGTCCAGCCTATTGATCATGGTATTTTTAGTAGTTTGGTTCATATCTGAACTCTCATAGCTTTGAGTGCGGATTTCAATATAAATTGGAAATTAATTTCCTCTTTAATTTTGTCCCCATTTCCAGCATCCATTAAGAGATTTTCTTTTCCCAATTTTGAACGTATCGCAGATACTACAGGAGATATTTCTTTCTCCTTATAGCCCAGATTTTCAAGAGCACTTCTTAAATCTCCTAGGAGACTTTCGTAATCGTCAAAAAGTTCCTC
>JAPLFV010000294.1:0-16938 GCA_026390495.1 Pseudomonadota bacterium
ACTAGCTTCTGCTTTAACGAGCATGGGTAACCTCCAATAAGTTGAATTTATTCACTTTTAGTAGTTGGAGTTTACCCTATTTTTTTGTCTAAAAATTCGGCAAAAGGTAATTTACACAAGATTCTTTACACTACCGGAATTCAGTACCGTCTAGATCCGGGCAGCCTCCCGATTTTGCTTTAGGTCAGCCGGACCTAGTATCAAGGTCAGTAAACACGGGTGGCCTATCGGCAGCGTCGATGAATGGTCCGAAAGGAGTCTTCAGCGATGGGACTAAATTATATGTAGCTGACTCTAACAATCACCGGGTACTAGTTTGGAATACAATGCCCAGCAGCACTGGCCAATCTGCAAGTTTTGCTTTGGGACAATCAAACCTAACCAGCAATGCATCAGCTACGACTGCGTCCGGGATGAACTTTCCATCTTCGGTTCACCATAACGGTACGAAGTTATTTGTAGGAGATTCGTCTAACAATCGAGTTCTAGTTTGGAATACGATTCCAACGGCTTCAGGAACCGCAGCCAATTTCGCATTGGGACAAGCAAACTTAACTACCGGCACGCAAAATACTGGTGGAATATCTGCATCTAGGATGGCTGCTCCACGATCTGTGCTCAGTGTCGGTACCATGTTATTTGTTTCAGACACCGACAACCATCGCATCCTCGTTTGGAATACAATACCATCAACTTCGGGAGAAGCGGCAAGCTTCGCACTTGGCCAACCAAACTTAACATCGAACACGAGTAACAACGGCGGCTTGTCTTCTTCAACCCTTAGCGCGCCATACGATGTCTATAGTGAGGGCACAAAGGTATTCATTGCGGATCGGGGTAATCAGCGAGTTTTGGTGTGGTCTGCACTTCCGACCGCTTCTGGCCAGGCTGCAACGTCTGTAATTGGACAACCAACCTTTACGTCAGCGACCCCTAACAACGGCGGATTATCTTCGTCAGCATTGAATTATCCTAGTTATGTATTCGCAAACTCTTCAAATTTATTTATAGCAGACAATGCTAACGATAGAGTGTTGGTGTTACCAGTGCCCTAATGAAATTTACAATCTAATTTTGTATGGAGTTCCGCAAATTAATTCAAAGGACTTTTTTCAGCGAAGTTGAATTGTCAACTTGCTTTCTTCTGCACTGCCTCTGACTCAGAGATATTGAGTCGACTCACTTGATTGCGGCCCTGAGCTTTGCTTTTGTAAAGCATGGCGTCAGCGGCTTTAACAACGTCCGAACTCTGCCCAGTAAATCCCTTATTGACCCAAGCTATGCCGATACTCGCCGTAATTTTCAATGATATACCGTCATATTTAAAAACATTATCGGCAATCAAGGAACAAATCTTTTGTGCCTTTTCAAATTGCGTCGCTGCAGATTCTCCTGAAAACAAAACGACAAACTCGTCGCCGCCATATCGCGCTGCCAAATCATTCTCACCTATGAGTCCACTCTTCAATAGGAGTTGGCCCGTTGCGCGGATCACATGACTTCCCACAAGATGATTGTATCGATCATTCACTCGTTTGAAATGATCCAAGTCCATCATCATAATCGCCAGCCCAGATTCACCAGCACTGCAGGAAGCGACTGCAGTTGATAGGCGTTTTGTGAAGCCTCGCATATTGGAACATCCTGTCAGCTCATCTGTAACTGCCATCGTTTGTAATTTATGATTCGCGGTTCTCAGCATATCGGTCATCGCTTTATAGTTAAAAACCATGGTCATTTTGGACCTTAAAATCGTCATGCTTAGGTTATAGGGCACGACTTCATCAGACCCTGCATTGTAGTTGTCGACAACAACACGATCAAAGCCATCACCAGTTTGAACCATGCAAATGATTCCAGTGTGGCGGCTACCCTCTTGACGACGAATGCGAATGACAAGAGCCTCGGAATGAGAGCTGCTCCATCCATGAATCAAGACGACATCGTGATGTGTTTGAGAAAAATATTTAAGACCCATTTCCAGATCATTCGTCACATCAATAATTTTAATATAGCGACCAAATGATTCCTGAAGACCAAGACGCATCACATGCGCATCAGCAGCCGCGCCGGTGACTATCAAAACAGACATTGGTCGAATCGGATTAAGCATAACGCCTCTAACTAATTGAACGAAAGCAACTCACACGCAATGGGTGCCTGCTGCAAAACAGCTACCTTTGACATCGGCAGAAATCGGGCAAACTTGAAGAATAGATAATAACAGAGAGTTAACATAATGTTTTTGGCTAGTTACAATTCAGGGGACACACGACTGAATTTTAAGGAGGCATTTTAAAAGCAGTACATAGGAGTTCGGTTTACGTCGTGTGTCCTTCGGAACGACACACCTCGGTCATTTCTCGCCAAAAAGGTATCTGTCATCGACTAAATTTTCTATTTTTTGCATTCTCCTCCTCAGCCTTAAACTATGATGGAGGTATGTGTGAATGCAATAACTTTCAAGGTAGGACGTGGTCCAGATTTTGCGATGACGTTTGGACAAATAGAAATAATGCATAGAATCAGTCTCAGGATATCAGACGAAACCGCTGGAACAAGTCAGCCGATATTAATATCCAACCGCAGCTTTCATCAATGTCAGATCGAGCTCCTGCGACTACTGAAGACGCGAGCAGATACATCAGGTTGGAGAATTGTTCACTTAGATAAAGAATCAGGATCTTGTCGGCTTAAAATCAATAGCTCTCTAAGCACAATCACGCCTATATTTCCAGAAATACTCCTAGCACGCCATCGAGTGAAACTTGCTGAAATATTTGTCAATAATTTAAGGTATTCAGAAAAGATCCAAAAGCATTCGACGATGAGTTTTAAAGCGCTTCGTTCATGGCTCCGATAGTTCTATGTCCCTGAAAAGGAGAGAGAACTATGGATTTTCGCGACCGCCATCCCGACGTAAAATTTTGGAAAGGTCATTCACTTGATCGATTTCAATATGTTTACCCCTATGAAAGAATTCCAACTGGAGGTCTATATGAGCTGTTGGCATTTGACGACAGCACAACGTTTCTAGTGCTTACTGGCGACTTATCTAAAGATGAATCGACGATTACCAGTTACGCAATTGAAGCACCTCGATCCTGTCTGATTCGGAAAATGTTTGAACGTGGAGAACTTTCTTGGACCGATTTCTTTAGCCATAGAAACTGGCTTATCGAATTCAATTCGATGCTCTTCACAGATTTGCCAACGCCATCAAAATATATTCACCCATCAAACATAAACATTGCGATTCAGCAGAGACTTCAGATACTTGATCTTGAGGGTAGCCCTCATAAAATCTATCACGATCAAATTGTTCGCGCCTGGGCGTACCAGCTCTATTATGGAGTAGATGCATCTGAGTCGGAAGAGGAATACGAAATGTTTTTAACTCGTTCAGCCAAGTTTTTGTCCGCACATGTAATCGCTGAAGGTCTGGCTTACGTGGAGAAACATAAACAAAATGCAGCGGTCTCGGCAGGTTCAAATTGCTTGATGAAAAAATCGAACCTCGCGGTATAAGCCCCGAGCAAGATTGCAGGAGTCGCCAAGGAATTAGCTCTACCATGGAGTCGATGCATCTAACTTGATTTGTCACTCACGTCTTTCTGATTTTCCAGCATGCAAGCGCAATACTTGCAGATTCTACAATATCCTTACGACTTCTTTGAAAACACTCCAACTGCCACCTATAACCAAACCATTCCAGTGACTTAAACCAACACCAACAAAAATCCTGCACTATCCTCCCAAGCAACTTTTGCCTCCCAAGAAACGCGTCTTTGATTGGTCTATAATTTAGGTAGAGCATTAGGTGTTTTATTTAAACATTACATCTATTTCAAAGATGAAAGATTTCGTTCTGTGAAGCAATATATTTACAAAATTTTGCGCATTGGAGCCGCCTTGTCTTTGACACTGTGCCTGGCACTAGCATATTACGCCTATCAATGGCTCAACCAAATCGGCGCATTTCACCTAGAAGAATCCAGGATCACAAGCTTAAAACATATATCATTTTCAGATAACTCATTAGTCTTCGACCGCTCAGGCAATCGCATTGGTGAGTTTTTCAATCGATATCAGATTTTTGCATCGATCGATGAAATCCCGAAAGTCATGATAAACGCCATTCTAGCCATTGAAGATCGCCAGTTCTACAAACACAAAGGCGTAGATTTCTCTGCGCTCACGAGAGCAACAATTTCACGTATTCGCAATGGAAAAATCACACAAGGTGGAAGCACCATCACACAGCAAATCACAAAACAGCTCATTCTAACGCCGGACAAGACCATCGAAAGAAAAGTCTTAGAAATATTTTGGGCCCTAAAAATGGAAAAAATATTATCTAAATCTGAAATTCTCGAAATCTATACCAATGCACTTTTTTTGGGGAATGGAGCTTACGGCGTCGCCGCCGCGTCGCGACGCTATTTTGGTAAAGACGTTCGAGATCTCAAACTAGAAGAAGCGGCACTCATTGCTGGACTTTTTCAGTCTCCTAGTCGATACAACCCAGCCAAGTACCCCGCAAGAGCCAAGAAGAGACAAAAAATGGTTTTAAACGCTATGCAAAAGGCCGGCTATATCAACAAAAAACAGCTTAAAACAGCTCTCAATGCCCCCCTACAATACGTCAACTATAAGCCTGTTAATTACGAGACAGCACCCTGGTTTGTCGATTGGGTGCGAGACAATTTATCCAAGGTTCTCGGGGATAAAGCCAAAAAAATAGAGTCCAATGGTTTAAGAATTTACACCACATTAGATCCAGATCTCCAAATTGCTGCAGAGTCCTCAATAAAAGCTAACGAAGGAATTTTTTCTAATCTTGAAAAAACAACTTATATCGATACCCTCAATGAATCAGGCAAAAGAAACAACGCACGAATTGAATCCGCAATGTTAGTTACCGACCCCACAAGCGGAGACATACTAGCGATGGTTGGTGGACGAAGCTATAAAACATCCCAATTCAATAGAACACATTCAGCAATGCGGTCTCCCGGTTCGTCATTCAAACCAATCGTTTATGCACAAGCACTTCTCAGTGGCATGAAGTGGAGTGATGTGATTTTTGTGTCTCCAGTAAACATAGACAACTACAAACCTCGAACACCCGAATCTGATTTCCTCACAGAGACAACCATGCTACGCGCATTCTATCGTTCAATGAACACTCCAACCATTGAGATTGCCAACAAGGTGGGCATAAATAAGATTATCCAACTTGCAAAAAATCTTGGCATGACCTCACCGATTAAAAACGAGCTTGGTTCAGCCCTCGGCTCATCTGATACAACAATGTTTGATCTCGCTAGGGTTTATGGAACGTTTACCAATAAGGGCCGAAAGCAGGATCTGATTGGAATTACTAAAATTGAAACCAGTGATGGAGCTACAATATATGAGCGCCCATTGCCAAGCGAAACTGCCGTTACAGTAGTGCCAGAGCAACTGGCCTTCCTCATCAACGAGGGAATGAGATCCGTTTTGATTCACGGGACTGGTCACAATAGTTCAGAGCTAGCGGCGATTGCCACAGGTAAAACTGGTACCAGCAATGAATCCTCTGACAACTGGTTTTGTGGCTCAACCGCAAACACAGTTGCAACCGTATGGGTGGGAACAGACGAACACGTAGCCATACCAGGAAATGTAACCGGTGGGGGCTTAGCACTCCCGATCTGGGATACCTTTTTGCGAAAAGCGATTCAAACTAGACCAGCTCCCATTGTATTTCCTCCAAAGGGAGTCTATGCGGCCCGTGTTGATTCACAATACGGAAACTCAAGCTCTACTGGTGTCAAAATGTGGTTTTTTAATCATCAAAAACCCCAAGACACTGAATCGCCATTGCAAAGTATTCAACCTCACACAAGTGGAGTCTATCGTCGTGTATTCTCTCACTAATGTTTTGCACAAATTATTCAACTCAATGAGTCTAAGTCGCAAGCAGATCTTGATATTATGCTTTTACAGTAGCGCGGCACTTAGCCAAAACTCAGCGCCAATTGGTGAATCCAAAAGGCCGCCTATACAGGGAACAAAAGCAAAAACAAGTGGATCTACTGATGCACCAACGACTAAAGATTCCAAGAAATTGAATGATTCTGATCCACAGCAAAAAACGTCAGATAAAAATCAGGAAGACTGTCTGAAGCTATTTAATCGATACGCCGTTCCATATAAGGATCTTTGGGCTAAGAGGCCAAAAGATCTAAAAATCGAAGATACTGATGGTTTGAATCTAATCGAGGACATGACAGCCCAACATTGCCAAGAAACTGAAACGAGAAAAGAGTTCATCACCCTCTTAACTAAACTTCTAAATCAACATTCCGGCAAAATAGCTGTAATCTTGCCTTTAACAACTAAAATTCAAACGCGGCACATCATTAAAGGATCAAAGAATCTGGACCCAAAGAATGTGCTTATCATTTACGACAGCGTATCTCAACTACCTCGATTGGAATCATTTCTGAGTGAAGCAATATTCAAACATAGAGCTTCAGCCATTGTTGCTGGATATGAATCATCAGAACTACTGACTCTCAATGAGGTGTCGGCCAAATTTTCAATTCCGGTATTTGCAATCAACAACCCACAGCCCAATTCAGTCAAAAATAACTTTATGTACTACACCCATCCGACACCAAATGGCATTGCTCAAGCCATTGTCAAGGCAAACAAATTTTACAACCACAAAAAAATATCCATCTTGCGCCCCAACGATCAACACTCTGATAATATTGCCAGAGAATTGGAGATTGTGGCTAAGTCAGAGGGGGTGGAAGTATTACACAATGTAAGTTTTGACAATCGTCGAGCTGACCAAATGGAGCGCGCTGCCAGACAACTCTTCAAATTAGCCCCCAATGAACGACTTGACGAACTTAAACGCCTCTTTGAAAATGCAAAAAGACATGCTGCTGCCAAAGGGCAAACATTCAATCCGCGAATGGTCGCCCTGCAGCCTGTAGTTCTACAAGATGCAATAGTCATTTTAGATCACTTTAAATCAGTCAGGCATATGGCAAAGATCTTCACTTACCTGGGTGTGCGCAAGCTCCCATTAGTTGGACACTTTGAATGGCGTAGTGCAGGACTAGTCGAGCCATTCGACCCAGTATTTAGCGGCAGTTACTTTGTCGACATAATTGGAAACTATTCAGCAGTACCAGAAGGTCTGCGAGTCCCTGCTCTCTCTAATCAACCGCTACTCATTAGTCACGACAAAGTAGAGCAGTTGGATTTCTCTATGATAGGATATAGAGCCGTACAAACACCTGTGAATCTTTCAATGGCCAAGTCAAAACCCAGAAGAAAGCTTGATTCACTAATTCCACGTACATCCGGTATTAGTGCAGAAGAAATATATTTTAATGACGCAAACACAATAAACTGGCCTACCTATCAATTTGAAGTCGTGCCACGCGGAAGCGGGGGATCAATCATTTTGAAATGAAAGCATTCAATCTAGAAAGCATGAAGGTTAGCGTGGCCTTCATTCACAATGGGTTATGGTCTAGGAATTTTCCATGAAAAAGACCGAAGCTGGCGCCCAATGATTAATGTGTTCACGGAAGTCTCCAACATAGACATAACAGAAGTTCGCAATCAATCTTCAATCGCAAGTAGTGCAAGCAATAGGCTCCAATCTAGACTCATCCTTTACTATCTCGAACTAGATAGCCCTTGGGTCATTAGTTTCCAAAATTTTGACATGCTTAATGGTATGTCGATGAAGTTTCCATTCGCCTATTCCAAAAATTCTAGTTACTCGTCGTCTCAAGAGTCATCTAAAAATGACTTGGACCTGGAATCCGAATTGAATCATAGACCCAACTCAGGAATTGGAATACGACTTGGATCTGGAATCAACTTTTGAGCGTTGACTTCCGAGCTACGATGACCTTAGAATAACTTTGATAAGTTCCCTTATTTTATATAGGAGACATTGGATGAAATTTTTCTTTCTTTCTGTTTCAGTTCTGTTTGCGGCTAACTCATTAAGTGGCTGTAAGTCAACTGACCAGCAAAGAACAGATTCTATACTGGCTGCAAACAGCAGTTCGTCATCTTCTGATATTCCAAAGGAAGGCTTTATTGTTTTTCAAGGTAAGGCATCAGGAATACAAGAATTGGGCCTTAGCCTAAACCTACCTTCACATTCTAGATTGCCTGGCTGCTTTCAATTGGATCTAGAACGAATCACCGTTCCAAAGTTTAAAAATGTCGATGTCCAAGCCACGATCAGTGATAACCAGTTTCGTGCTGAAGCTCAAACATCCAGTCAAGGCATCTGTCGCTACGCTTGGGATAGCTCTCGAAGCGCTGCTTCAATACAATTGAAAACCAGCGATGATTTTTCCGTCACTATAGGTCTGAAACATCAAACAATTGAAAAAAAGGTCGACATCAATATTGTCAGATGCCGAAGGACTGATACAAATCAATCATTTATGAGTTGCTCAATCAATGGCGGGCCATTTTCAAACAACACCTCAATACCTGTTAACTTTGACAAAATTCTGACAACCGGCTTGATTTTAAATGCAGATATTGAAATCGTGAAGTAGTGGCCATTTTGTTTAGCTCATCTTTTGAAAGCATCTACGCGATTTTGTCGACTCATCTCATGCACTATTATTGAAAGGTCACCATGAAGCGTTTTACAGCGAGTCTATTTTTACTTTTGGTTCAAACCACCAATGGGCATGCAGCGTCCTTTAAGACGAATTGCTGCAATGTTGAGAATGCACCTGAATGGCTCAGTTCATACACTCTGTCGGACATCGCTACAGAAATGGAATCAAAGCTTCACTGGTCCATTAGACGTGTCAAAGTTGTTTTTCACAATACCAATCAGTCATTTGCAAGCGCATCGAATCTGAATTTTATTGCTGCAGCCTTCTTTTCGCCTTCTCGGCAAGCAATCGAATTTAGCCCTCAAAAGGATCTAGCGGAATTCACGCCAACTTTTAGACATGAATTGGTACATGTCATCTCAAATCAAAAATTCAAAGACTCTATTCCTAGATGGCTTGAGGAGGGATTTGCTAATTATATTGGCTCGAAGCGCAAGGTAGACTACAAGTGGCTTGCAAAGCAAAGCCTTCCTAAAGCAAGCCAACTATCTCACCCGTCTACTGACGACGGCGGTTCAAAAATGCATTATCAATTATCAACGGCAACTGTCGAGATGATTGCTGGCACTTGCAATTTCGATGATCTATTGATGTTAGCAACTGGTTCGAAGCTAACAAATTATTTAGAGACTTTTTGCAAAATAAAAGATTTAGACTCTTCAGTCGCAGAATGGGTTGTTAAGAAGTCAAATGGTTATGCTGTACCATTAAGTCCAATCAACTTTGCGTTTTATTTATGGATGATTCAAATTTCTTTCAAAAAATAAAATTAACTTGATTTCTTGAAAAATGCGATGAGCTTCTTACGCTGATCCGAGGACGGTTGCGCTCCACGAGACGTAGGCATTGTGTTCGCTTCCAATTCAGAGACAGCCTTTGCCGCATTTAGTTTGATCGTGGATGGAGAGTTTAGCTCTGTTATTGGAGATATCTCGCTAAATCTCATGCGGCGTCCAGAACTTCTCCAAAAATTGCTTAAGCTTGAGCGTACATTTGTTGAATCTAAAAATTTAGGAGAATTCTTCAAGAAAGAAGGTTTGGGAGCTGTCTTTGAAAACAAAAGTTCACATCCAGTGATCCCGACAAAAATGAGCCTTTTTTTCTTTTTAATTGGTGCGATCACCATGTACATCACATTAAAATTAATGGCATCAATGTAAATATTCCGCGTCGCGATTGCGATCATAGATCTCCAAATATCCACCTTTTGCCAATATCGATCGAAGCTTTAGTAATTTGGCATAAAGCCAATAAAATGTATTTTCTACAATCATATTGGCAACGCAACCTCTCCCAATTGAAGGTACTCGACAGTCAACCACTGTGGAGAAGCCAGACAAACAGCCAAAAAAAATGCCCCGAAAGGTTCAGTTTATAGAACCTCATCCGATGGCAATAACATGATGCTCAAATCAATTGGCAACATCAATGAATTCGAGGGTATATGAAAGTTCCAAAATTCTTATCCGTTTTCGCAAAGCTGAGAAACTCATTTTTAGCAGTGATCATTCTAATCCAGTTATTACTGATCACCTTGTCTACTCTCTTTGGAAAAATGACGATAAAAGTCTTAGAGGAAGATGAAGCTGAAAGCATCCAAAATGTTGTGCAATTTATCACAAGCACGCTTGCAGCGGGCGCAGATGTATCAAAAATTGCAGCACTCTCTGCCATGCATAATAGTGACATAACAAAAGCGTTCGAAAAGCAAGATCGCCCCGCATTGCTCAAAGCCAGTCTTCCACTTTTTGCTGACATTCAAAAACAAGGATTTAAGCAGTTTCAATTTCATATCCCAAAAGGTTACAGCTATGTCACGTTCTTGAGAGTTCATCACCCTGACAATTTCGGCGAAGACCTCGCCTATCGACCAATGATATTCAAAGCAAACACCTCAAAAGAACTTGTAGCTGGCCTTGAACAAGGAAAAAGCGGGTACGGATTCAGGGTCGTTGCACCTGTCGAATCCAACGGCAAACATTTAGGATCCTTAGAAATGGGTTTTGACTTTGGCGAGACGTTTCTGAAACAAATGAACAAAGACTATCCAGGAGGATGGGCCATATACAATTTGACGAGAGGGGTCCAAGCGGTAGACGACCGGATGCTGGTCGCTACTCTAGGGGAGGATCGGGATGGACCATTTAAAAACCTGCCCATACCAGAGTCAATATTAAAGACATTAAATATGGGAGAAACTTTCACAGAGCGAAGTGAGACAACGAACACAACAACTCTTTATATGCCGGTACGAAATTATAGGGGAGATATTGCTCTTGTTCTTAAATATGTCTTTCATACAGAGTTTTTCAATCGCATTAATCGAGTCGTAAAAACAGCTGCAATCATTTGTATATTTGGACTCATATTGAGCGGCCTAGTGATCTATATCCTGAATCAACTCATTTCAAGCCCAATGCGTAAACTAGTCCTCGAAACAGAAAAAATTCGAAACTTTAACTTAGACGACAAAATCGACTTCTCTAGTAGCTTGACTGAGATAAATGAACTAATTGAGTCAACTCAAAGTATGAAGGCAGGACTTCAATCATTCAAAAAATACGTACCGGCGCAGCTTGTCAGACAACTTATCGAATCCAAGGTCGAAGCTTCCGTCGGCGGACAACGACGAAATATTACGATTTTCTTTTCAGATGTTATTGACTTCACGACCATATCAGAGTCTCTTACGCCAAACGAACTAACTCAGCAACTCTCTGAATACCTAAGCATCGTGACAGATACCATTCTAAAATACCAGGGCACTGTAGACAAATACATCGGAGACTGTGTGGTTGCATTTTGGGGAGCTCCTGTCGAACTAAAGAACCATGCTGAACTTGCATGCCGCGCAGTACTTGAATGCCAAAAACGATGCAATGAGCTGAATGCTCGTTGGAAAAGCGAAGGAAAGGTAACGTTCGAAACAAGAATTGGCATCAATTCTGGTGAAACGATCGTTGGAAACATGGGTTCATCGCAAAGATTGAGCTACACAATTATTGGCGACGAAGTGAATCTAGCAAGCCGGCTTGAAGGTCTAAACAAGGCCTATAACACACGATGCATCATAAGTGAAAACACTGTAAAGGTACTCCCTCCTGATTTTGCATTAAGGCTCCTTGATTTTGTTATTGTCAAAGGGAAAACGAAACCTGTGTTAATCTATGAGTTGATTGCAGAAAAAGGCGACATTAAAGCCGTAGATTTGGAGTATCTATCGCAGTTTAATGAAGCCATTGATTTTTATCTGCGTAGAGAATGGAAAGAGGCCATCTATATTTTCGAAAACCTTCTAAAACGCAGGCCTACAGACAAGGCTGCCAGTGTTATGTTGAAGCGCTGCGAAGATTTTTCAAAGAACCCTCCACCAGATCGCTGGCGAGGAGAGTTTGCTTACCACGAAAAATAGTCAGATCGCGGTAAAATCTGACATTTCCTTTTTTCTAAAGGCCGATGACACTAAAAAATACCATCGCATTACACAATGCGATGGTAGGCACCTACAATGGCTATATTATTCTGTAGGTTTAGATCCAAAAATGACGCGCCCAGATGTCTCACAGCATGTTTCGCAGTCTTTCGCAGATGGACCTTTGCAGGAAACAGTAATCCATGTGTATGCACTGTTTCCTGCCATGACTTTGCATGAGCAAGAAATCTGCCGTGCATTTACTGGAAAGGTCTGAGGGAAATCAATACTAACGATATCCTCAATGGAAGGCGTCTCTGCAGTTGGAGTGGTTGTAACTTTTGTTTGACCTAATGCAACTGTTGATAGCATTACAAATCCCACTGTCAATGAAAAATACATCTTGCTTAACTTCATTTGAAATCCTCCAAAAAATATTAAATCGAGATATTTCGATCTAGCCAATTCATCGGCAGATCGCCAAAATCCTCGCCCTAAAAAATAATGCTAGAAAACACGCCATTTTCGGACTAAGAAGACATTTCTGCTCAATTCTAAATGAGTCGTTTTTCCAAAATGACTCACAATAACGACAGATAAAAACCGCGATCATTGAAATTGAGGTCACGTTGCATCATGGGCACAGCGATCATCAAACAAAAATTGCTTGATATTCAATCACGCCTTTGGATTTCCAGTACAATCCTGTATCATTTCCAAGGACTCCCATTAATCTTTAATCTGGCAGATATAGACTGCCCCGTGGAGTTGACTTACAAAAGAGACTGAACATGGAACTGATCTATGATTCTATAAAAGCGCAAGCTACCAAAACCAAATTATTGGTCGTCGATGACAATTTGGACATCTACTCAGTGATTGAATCAGCGTTGGGAGCCAATCTATTCGAGTTTCACTTCTCAGGTACCGCTTTAGATGCATTCAAGATTTTGAATAAGCAAAACTTCGACTTGGTCATTTGCGACATCAAAATGCCGGGGCAAGACGGAATTTCTCTTTTTGAACAAATCAAAGAAGAAGGAGGCCCATGTCCAGTGTTTCTTTTTATTTCTGGAGAAGTGTCGCAGTGCAATTTCGATCGATTGGAACGACTCAATCAATACTTTATTCTCAATAAGCCATTTAGATTGAAGCAACTCAGAGATCTCGTCGCCTCAATTCTGAACAACATAGAGAGTTCAATAGCCTATGCAAGGACTTGATTTTTCTTCAGTTGAGCTATCAAAAGATCACGATATTGATGTTCTCCACGGGAGGATCACTTCATTCTGTTTCTTGTTTGCTTTTTTTATCTGCATAGTTATTACTGGATTCTATTTCTTCACAAAAAACTACCAAATGTTGCCCGGGGGTATTGCGGGTGTCCTCTTGTGTGGATCTGCTTATTTCCTAAATTTGAAATTTGATGCCGCTGGGAAAATTCTATTTATTCTAGCTGCAAATTTTTTGGTACTTCTCTCTCATCAACAATTCAATGGCCTCATACCGACCTATGTCTACTTCTTTGCAACAGGCACTGGTGCGCTGATACTTTTTCGAATCAAAGACGTTAAATATATATTCTTCAGTACAATGTTAGCATTGATTTTTGGCTTGATTACAATCAACAATCCTCATTTGTTAGGAATGAGCCTCCCAAGCTTGCCTAATGAGGCTCGCGATATCATTATACCAGTTGTCTGGGTAACATGTTTTTTGATTACGATTGTCCCTCCAATTCTCTTGCTACTGTTATCACGATCTCTTCACGAACGAATTGTAAAAGAGCAGGCTGAGCGTTTTCATTCAGCAAGGCTGCACTATTTAGGACAAATTTCCGCTGGAGTTGCGCATGAGATAAATAACCCCTTAGCTGTAGTCCAAGGAAAAACTGAATTATTGATTGAAAAGCTGAAATTAAAATCTAGCGCAGAAAATAGTGATATTCTAGACGATCTCGCTTTCATAGATCGAAACTGTGAGCATATTTCCTTAATTGTAGGAACTCTGCAAACCTACTCGCGCCATTCCGCCAATGACATTCCAGTGAAAACAAAACTCCGCTCACTCCTAGAAGACACCTGTAGATTGATGAAGCAATTGCTTGATCGGCATGAGTGCAAACTCCAATTGATTTGTGATGCGGAGATAGAGGTTCACATCGTCCCATCAGAAATTATGCAAGCAGTTGGAAATCTTATCAGCAATGCAATTGATGCCGTCAAAGACCTGCCGCATTCAAATAGGCTCATAGAGGTCAAAGCCATCATGGATCCAAAGTTTTTTGAAATTTCTGTGATTGATCAAGGCGAAGGCATTCCTGAGGCCGTTAAAGTCCGCATGTTTGATCCTTTTTATACGACTAAAGATCCTGGTAAAGGTACGGGTCTCGGGCTAAGTATTGTTCAACATATCGTTCACAGGCATCATGGAACGGTAGAAGTAAGAAATAATCAAAAGCCAACGATTTTTTGCATTAGAATTCCGCAAAACATATGAATTTTGCATTTTATTTAGGAGAAGTTTAACTTGAGAAGAAAACGTTCTGAAATAATCGAGGCCATTTATTTGCTTGCTAAAAAATCTGCACCCGCATCTGTAAGGCCAATACCCATGCTTGTGAATGAATATGGCTTATCAAGACAACAAGCAAGTCGATACATTAAATTTATGTGCCAAGATGGTATTCTTGAAAGGGATGGCGCAGGTCGTGGATCTGATTATAGATTTGTTTCAAATGGCAGAATATTTGGAAACAATATATTCAACAGTGTCGACATAAAATCAAAGTCAATCGCTTCTTCAGTCGAAAGTATGCTCGACAAAGTTACTCCAACTCTGCTTCCTTCGACATATGGCATCTTGAGGTGCCTATTGATGGATTTGATCTATAGATCACAAGACTGGATTGGTGGGCACGATTTACAGGTTACACTGCGCGAGGAAATTCCATCTTTGATCGTAAACTTAACAGACAAAGGTAATGGACTATTTTACTGCTTTCAAAAGAAGTATGGGTATGGCTCAATGGTCGAAACAGTAGCGAATCTTGCTAAAGGGGCTGATCACCCAAATATTGAAACACCACTTTTTCGAGTTTTGGATCTTGCAAGATACGTCAAGATCAGCGCCAATCGCTACACATGGGAATATTCATCAGCATCGATGGACTGGGCTGTCAGTGAGTCTGGATATTCTCACAAGGGAACTAAAATTACGCTTGAGCTAGATCGCAGTTTCAAACAGCCTATACTTAGGACAAATTCCTTGCAGGTCAGTGCCATTGAACAAAAGATATGTCTACTCTTGGTTGCTTTACATTGCAGATGCAATCGACGAGCGCCATCACGTTCAGAAGCGCGAGCCATGCTTCAAGATGTTGAATCGTTTGACAGAGTCGTCGTTGATTTTCGTCACGTAGATCGAGTCGGAAATGGCTTTTTGCACGAAATCTTTGTTGTCTTTCAAAGCCAGCATCCATCAACTTCTATTGAACCAAGAAATCTCAACAATGTAACACAATACTACCTTGACCGCTTGCTGAAGGAATGGAAGAAAGATCAGTGCTCTTCCATCGCAAATCTAGGATAATCAAATTTGCAGGAGTTTTGTTTCATTGCATGATAGCGCTCAACAGTTGCCTTCCTAAACAGGGCTTTTCAATTTCCCCTGGAAATGAAAAGCCCCAATCTTGTGGAATTTTTCTAAGGCTGAAGACAAGCTCTAAATGCAGAATGGTAGTTTGAGTTATTGTTGAATGTACCTGTTCCTTCAAAACATGTCGGCGATATTGTCACTCCTTGGTACACAGCAGAAACAGGCTGACCAGCATCCTGAAACTCGATCTTAAGGGATTCTGAATTTAGCTGTGACCAATTTCCCACTTGATCACCCTGTACTGTATAAGCTCCTTGAGAGTTAAACGTTGCTTCGTGGCTCCAAAGATTTCCGGAGTTACAGAGTGCAAAAGTATGTGATGGACTTGCAGGCCCAGTAAATGTGCAGCCGTCAAGTTTTACATTCTGCGGCGGATTAATTGTAATGCTGCTCTGCACTGGCGCTGACACCACAATATTGATCGTGGATATACTGTCGGCAGGAGTATAATCCGCCATTGTCCCTTTGGACTCGGCCTTCAATGCCCATGATTGCGGAGCTGAAGCAACTATATCAATTGCGAGCGTCGCTGCAGGAATTGCATTCCCAAGTGCTGGCAAGGTGCCGTAGGAGCATTTCAATCGATTGCCCGACTGCAGGATACAATTGGATGGCTTATTTGGAACTGTAGCGCCAGAAGGAAGATATACAATAGTATATGAACCGGGCATTGCAACCTGCCCTTTACTAAAGACGCTAATGTCGTAATGGGCAGAGACTCCAACTTGAAGTTGTGCCGGTCCAATCATCTTGGTCCGCAAATCAGCGCGTTGCTGTGAATAAGCGACCGAACTCGCAAACACAAGACTCAATCCAATCAAAAACTTTTCCATAATTCATCCTCCAATAGCTAGGTTAATAAAGTCATCTGTAAACAACGCAGATCACACATCACAGTCACCTGTGTTAGCTCAGCATCGGAGACGAAATTTATTTCTTGAATACAGATATGAAATGCAAAAAATTCTAGGACTCAATTCTAAAAAAATAAAAGCAATTGCACTTTTATGACTTTTTTATAACTGTTCTAGGTTTTAGTAAGGTGCAACTTTGGGTATTTACACCTATAAATGGCAGATTTTTCATTGGATGAACGAAGTCCTTCAATTGCGCAACCCACTTGATTGTGAGTCATTCTTACCAAATGAAGACGTCAGATTGACTCACAATAATCACAAATATTTTTCCATTTTGAATGCAGCAAAAGCT
>JAPLFV010000294.1:17009-20220 GCA_026390495.1 Pseudomonadota bacterium
TGCACTAGTCTAAATCGACAAATATAAAAAATTCGAAATCGCACGAACTCTAACAGCATACTGATCCAATTGATCTAATCCATTCTGTAATTTTTGATAGCACTTCACCATTTGATAAAAGATCCATATGAGAGGTATCTTGGACGATATGGCAATTGAATTCTCCAAATCCCAGATCGAGCTTTGAATCTGAATGTCGCCCCAATGCACTACCAATGGTTACAAGTCCATCTCCAGGACTATCCGAAGATGGCAAAGAAGACGTTGTGCCAGCTATTGCAAAGCATTGAACATTTTCTGGTAGATCTCGACTCAATCTGGGATCTTTGAAAAATGTGAATCCCTCCAGATCTTGCCAGTGGGAATCTAAAACTGCGCCGTATCGCAAGTCGGTCACACCAGCACTACGAATTCTTCCAAGAACTTTAAATGGTGCGCTAAACCTACTGGCACCAAGTAACACTTCAACAACATTTCCTGCACGTTCTAATTTAGCCCCATGATGAGGCGTTCCAAGTGTTATGATTCCCGATAGCATCTTTCTCCATTTGCAATTTTGACTCTCGGCAATCAGCGCAGCACTGTGCGCAAGTAGGCCGCCCATGCTATGCCCGACAAAAACGATCTCGTTCAGATTTGGAAATGTTTCAGCCAAACAGTCAATCTTGCGAGAAAGTTCCCGTCCATTTTGAGAAATGTGCAATCCACTATTATACCGAAGATAGATTGGCTTGTAACCTAACTCCGACTCCAATGCCTTTCCGTAATCAAATCCATTTCGAACCCAAGAGCTTTCGTCCAGTGAAGAGCCGTGAACAAATACAACGACTCGGTCAATATTTTTGTTCTCGATATCCACAATGTCGCAGAAGTCAGTCTTCGATCCTATCCTCATGAGAAACTTCATTTTTATCTCTAACGGACTATTCAACTGCGCCAGATGATCTCCGATGACGCCATTCAAAATGCTCAATAATTTTCCATTCTCAATGCCAGGTTTATCATACAGCCATTGCAATCTTGTAAGAGCCATTTCCAATTCGCGACCAACCATATGAGTCCCTATATGGAAAGGCATATAAATGGGGTTCAATGTTATTTTAGCAATATCTTTAAAAGGCTGATTTAGTAGCTTAGGACCACTCAAAACCTCAACATGAACTGATTCGACTATTTGTGCAACATCCTGACTTGCTTTGACTAGAAGACCAATTGCACTCTTTAATTGGTTAAGAATTTTAATTGGAACGACCTCAAGCGTTTAATTGGTTGCTCGCAAACTGAAATCGTATACCAACTTTCACTTAGGATAGTCGCTATCACATAAATTGTTTATCTTAATGTGAACCAATCTGGGATCTTAAACCAACAAAAATAGTGTCTGAAAAACTCAAAAATCTTTTGGTTTTCACCCCTGCAATGTCATCTTTAGCTCTATATTGATTAACACTATGGGTCGTTCCTATCTTGACACTCCAGATTGATCCGTCAAAATACTTTACAAAATAAGTTTCTGAATGAAGAGAGCCCATATCATTATAGGTCCAGCGCAATGCATTTAATCCATTTCCGTCGAGATCCACACCATTAAAACTAACCTTCGGGCTATAGGAATAGCCTAAAAAATCGATTCCAAATCCAAAACCAATCTCCAAAGGGGTATACAGTGATTCCAATCCAGCGCTAAGATTACCAGACAGATGCTGCGACTTTTCTATCTTAATGAACTCAATACCATTATCTGCGCGGTCCCTGTTATTTGCAGTTTGATATTTTCGGTCTGCACCTAAAAAGTGAGTCAATCGAAGCCCCAATCTTGCTTTGAATGTCAGCAGCTCACCCGCTTCAAAGTTAATAGATCGAAAACCAGCCACTGATTGCAAGTGGCTTTTAGACTCAAAACCCAAATCAGCATCAAATGCAGATTCGGCCCTACTAGCAATCGAATGAAACATGACCGGACCGCACAACACCAAACTAACAATTAACACCTTCATATCAGATACCCTCATTCCTCAAGACCACTCTGAGAAAAATTATGACCTATTCCATCTCATTCCAAACAACTGGCAACAATCATAACCGACGCCATGCCCAATTTGTTTTTAAAATAATCTGTCTTTTGAGGCGGATTTGCCTTGCAGTCGACAGCAATATTTAGCACTTCTTTTGTTTCAGACTTGAAGCAATTGACACTAAAATTTTTTAAAGGTGTCGTCGTCTTTGCAATCTCAGAAGGAACAATTTCGCAGCGCACCTTTGCACTTTCCAACGCCAAAGTTGACGTCTCTTTAAAACTGTCCTGAATAACATCCCCTGATACTAGATCTCTAATCAGTAAACCGTAGGGATCAATCGCAGTAGAACTGGCTTCATTGCTATTTGACTTATTCTTATTGACAGAATTTGGATAGGGATCTTGGTTGCAAATCGGACAGGAAAGAGAGCAAATTGAGTAAAACAACATCAACGTTAAACACATCCAATTTAAAGAAATGACTCTCAATTCAAATCCCTCAAAATATTTTAAAGTGGTGTATGTCAGTTACATGATATCACTATTGTAACCCGTCTAGGTCTTTTTCTAAAACAAAGTCCAATCCCGTGCCCAACATTGAATAGGACGCGCTTCCGTATGAATGCGAAGCCTTAACAGCACTTAGCTGTCCTTGAACCCAAACGGCCCTACCCTGAAAGATATGATCGTGAGGCTCCTTCATTTGGACAAAAACCATTTGGTTATCAGGTGGTGGTGGCAAATGTATACATGCCTGCGCGTAAGGAACCAGAAGAAATTCCGAGACCTGCGACGCACTGTCATCTAAGGGCACAATGAATCCAGCAACTCTAACAAATTTATTTTTATGCTTTTCGATTTCATCGGGCACTATCCCTGTTTTTAGGTCAAGCTCACCTAAAACCTTCCAACTTATTGCCGGAGTTGACATGTCAACATTTCGTTTTGACTTCAACCAAAGAAATAAAGTAACACTTACCAGTGCAAGAAAAGCAAACAACGCCGAGATAAGGACTAACTTTCGCATTCTTTACGACCCTACCTTTTCCAATTTTATGTTCACGACTCTACAGGCGCCAAACAGCAAGAAGTTCATACACAAGATATCTACACGCGAATCGTTAAGCCGTCACCCAAACTATTCTTGTAGGCTCTATAGGCGGGTAATAAACTGACCAAAATGCCGCACAAAAC
>JAPLFV010000294.1:20261-35487 GCA_026390495.1 Pseudomonadota bacterium
CATTAGAAAGGCCATTTAACGGCAAACGAAGCCCAAAAGAAGACTCAAAGAATGATTGTCCGGCAAAAATCAGTCCGTACGTTAAAAACGTTCCTAAAAACAAGCCGGACAACGACAAAGTCAAACCTTCAATGATAAGAAGCAAACCAATGGAGCGAGTACCAATTCCGACGGCTCGCAAAATCGCCATTTCTCTCCTCCTTTCATTTAACGATGAGTAGATGGAGGACAGCATCCCTAACAAACCAATGAATACAACAAAGACAGAAATAAGCCGCATGCCTGATTCAGCATAGGCCATATTATCCCAAAGTTCAGCTAGAGCAACGCCAGGAATGATTGCCAATAAAGACTCTTCTTTATCGGTATTTATTTCTCTTTGCAGCTTTAAGGTTTCAATTCGATTCTTTGTTCTTAGTAGAAAGGATGTAATCTGATTGACTTCAATTTCAGAGGGTTCGGGGACCTTACTCTTTGTTCCAGCTATTGCTTCATCCGTTTCGGAATCAGGCCAATTCATGTGAATGAACTCCATGCCTTCCAGTGTGATATAAACACTTCGGTCTATCGGAGTATTTGTTGCTTGAAGGACTCCCACAATTTTAAATGGTTTGTCATCATGTAGCACTAAGGCAGGGCCATCAGATGCGCCGTGCGCGATGACTATTGACTCACCTAACTTATACTTCAAAATGCTGGCGACCTGTGACCCTATAACCACGTCTAAAACCTGAGTGGGCATCTTTCCATCTTGAAATTTAAGCGATTGATCACCCCTATATCGATAATGTTCATAAAACCTTTGGTCCGTCGCAACAACTCTAAATCCTTTATGGCTGTCACCTAGGGAATATGGAATCACCCATTCAATTGAAGGATGACCTTCATACCGTTTAAAAGAATCGAAGGAAACATTTTTAGTCGCATTACCAATGCGAAAAACTGAATACAGCAGAAGTTGAATTGACCCCCCACTCGCACCAACAATTAGATCCACTTTACTAATTGTGTTTGTAAAACTTTCTCGAGCACCAATTCGTATTTTCTCAATACCAAACAGAAGAGTCACAGACATAGCAATCGAAAAGATCGACAAACTGCTTGTGAGACGGCGGTTCCAAAGAGATTGAAATGCAAATTTAATAAGATACATCGCCCCCACCTTGCCTTTCCTTAGCAGCTTCATTAAGGGTGGTGAGATCTATTACTCTAGAGAATTGATCCTTCAGATTGAGGTCGTGACTAACAAAAAGTAGTGTTGATTCAATGCTTCGGCATTCCTCAAACAGCAAATCCAAAAAGGCACGTCTATGGTGGGAGTCTAAAGCAGACGTAGGCTCGTCAGCGATGAGTATTTTAGGTTTAGCGATAAGCGCACGCGCTGCCGCAACTCGCTGCTGCTGGCCCACACTCAATGACATCACTTGATCAGAAAACTTAACATCAATGCCAAGACGCTGACATAATGATTTAGCCTCATCGATCAACGCCGATTTCGAAAGGTTCTGAGATCGCTTTGAAATCCCCATATTAAAGGATAGTAAAATATTTTCTTCGACTGTGAGAAATGGAATAAGATTAAACATTTGAAATATAAATCCCAAATGACGCCCTCTAAAAAGGTCTCTTTGGCCTGGTTTCAATGCCGCAAAATCCGTCCCCAAGACAGACACTGAGCCCTTTTGCGGCTGCAAAATACCTCCGACAATCCCAAGCAGCGTTGTTTTTCCACTTCCACTTGGACCGTAAATGAAGACCCGCTCTCCACTTCGGACACTTAAAGCCTTAATATTAATGATTGGTCTGGTAGGCGTATAGGAGTACTCGAGGTCACTGATCGAAATCGCCAATTCAGACGTCATACCCCCTCCTCCTATTGATATAGTCATTAGACCTTATATGTCGCGCCCATCAGGACAGTATTCCATAAATTCATCACAGCTGCGCCAACTTAGAAGCAATTTTAAACACCATTAGAGCTTAATCTTATTCATCGTTTTCGACAATTTAAAGGATCCTTGAGATTTATCACCAACAACCTGCACTTTGATTGATTTCAATTTTGGAAACAATGATACCAAATCCACTTGAAGTTGACTTCCTGCAGGTGATTCCTTGCAAGTTGCAGTATAGGCAGCATGCACCTCAGAATGCTCTCCTGAATGCTTCGCTTTTGAATTCTTTTTGTGATGATCATCATGGTCATCTTCAGTGACAAAAGGTTCAACGCTGTTGGAAGTTACACTACAGCCTAGTTTAGATTCAAAAATAAAAATTTTATCAACAGATTCTTTTAAAATCTGGACGGCAGCATCCCTCGTCTTTTTTTGCTCATCCGTTTTAGCCTCATGTTCAAATCCATAAATACTTTCCGATGGCGACTCAAACTCAAAGACAACCTTCTTGTCTTCGACAGCGACATTTAACGCTGCCCTGCCATGCTCATGAGCTTTGTGGCCGCTCCTAGCAGTGGCCACCTTTGGCAGGAAAATTCCAAGATTGCACGCAACACCAAACAATAGACAAAGAAATTTTGAATTTAGCTTCATAAATGACCTCTCAAAAGGATTAAGTGACTAGGATCAGTCTTTCATAAACGCAAATGATTTGCAATTAATTTTTAAGGCATCAATTGCGCCCATTCTTTATAAAACTAAAACGACTATCGCTCCTGACACTTTATGCAAATTCCAAAAAACTCAAGTTTGTGTGTAATGTCAGTAAATCCATGTTTCTTTGGCAAAATCAGGTCCTGATCGATGGAGCAGTTTTGTATCTGCCGCACCACGCGGCAAACTTTACAGATCAAATGATGGTGATGGTGACCCTCATGTGCAATCTCAAATCTTGAAACTCCGTCATCAAAGTCACATTTAGAAACAATTCCCAGTTGGACAAAGGCGTCCAAACTTCGGTAAATGGTCACTAGGTCTGATTTGACATCCTTTCTCTTAGACATGATGGCGTACAAGTCTTCTGCGGAAAAGGGTCCATGATTCTTAAGCATGAAACCTATCAAAAATTTTCGCTGAGGCGTGATTCTTAATCCTGCACCTCGCATTTTATTAATTACAAATTCCAACCTTGCGTCGCCGTCTGATAATGGATCTTCCTTTTCGCGATTCTTTGCTCGGTTCACTGTCGTCATGGAGGTGCCCTTTATGCTATGTTCACCCATCAGGAATTGCCTCAGGTGGGTGAAGTCCCAAGTGTAGAAATTAACGTCTCTCAGCGTGACAAGAATAACTTGATTCAATACTTTAACAATATCAGAGCCACTGATCAAACACTGTCAATCAAACCAAACAACTACTAATTTGAGGATCTCACTATGACCGTTAGAAAATCACTCCTAACCACTGCATCAAGTATCTTTCTATCCACATGCGCCTCTTCACCAAAATACGAAAAGACAGTGGAATATGTTGATATGGATCGCTTTATGACCAAATGGTACGTCATCGCAAGTCGCCCAACCTTTATGGAGACCGGGGCGTTCAACGCAGTTGAAACCTATACCTTCGACAAAACAAATAAACAAATTATGATCGGTTTTCAATTCAATGAAAATTCACTAGATGGGGCCGTTAAGAATATTCCTCAATTTGGTTGGATTTTTAACGAGGCCACGAACGCTCATTGGAAGGTAAAACCAACATGGTGGTGGTTTCCATTTAAATTTGACTATCTTGTGATTGGATTAGAGCCTAATTATGAATGGACTGCTATTGGAGTTCCTGATCAAAAGTACCTATGGATCATGGCTAACAAACCAAACATGTCAGAAGAAAAATTAACAGAGATTAAGCAATCGCTTGAAGTCAATGGATATGACGTGACGAAACTCAATCGAATTGCACATGGCCAGCCTTCGGGGAATGGCCTCTAGTTCACACAAATTAGACGCTAAGTATTTCATAGACAGGAAGCCCCTGCATAAGTTTAGTAATTTCAGTCCATTGATGAAGAACACCCCACCTAGGCATAGCTTATTTTCCAATGAATCTGGGTCCATTCCATTTGCGCCCAGAGCATCAACAATCAGCCCCCAACCTATACTGCTGCTATTGGATTCATAAAATCAAGCAAGGCATCTTGTTGTTTTGATTGAATTAATTAAATTATTTAAGTTTTTGATTTAATCACTCCGAGGACCCTCATGCGTCATTTGAGGCGCCAGTTTTTAGAGGAAAGCAACACATGATTAATAACAGAAGAAAACTAGCGTCTGTTTGGTCTCTGGCGGCCGCATTGGTCATTGCTGGGTGTGGGAAACAGTCTCCTACTTCCACTCAACGTGACAGCACAATTGTAAAGGAAACTGAGGCCGATGCTAGTGCCGAGCAAGGACCATCGATGACCGTTGAAGACGTGGTACAAAGTTTTGCGATGAGCGACGATTTACCAGATCAAGAATCAAGCGCGTCAGATCGCGCAGCATGGGAAGCTTCTCTCGTTCCAGAAGACCAGATCAAGCCGCAAGGCGCGGAATTAGCAAGCGCCGACTTTCAACTAAATGATGTCGCTGCAGATCAAAGAGAAATCGTTGATCTTCGCCCAAATGATACTGGAATCAGAAACCAGGGATCCGAAGGAACTTGCACAGCATTTGCGACCGTCGCCACTTTGGAAAACCTTGTTAAACGATTCTACGGCGAAACAGTTGATATCTCAGAACGTCATCACTGGACAACTTACGCAAACTACCAATCAACAACATCATTACAAAAGGCCTCAGCTGCGCCAATAGTTTCTGAGTCTACCTGGCCATATCAAGGGTCAAGACCATCATCAACAACTGGACTGGGAATTGCAAAATTAAATTCCTATACAACCACAAGTCTGTCTTTGACGCCCATCGTTGAATCACTCAGAAAGGGGCAACCCGTCGTCATCGCCGTAGGGGTTTTGACCTCTATGATGTCTCCTAAACAAGGAGGAATCATCACTGGAGGAACTCAAAAAGCAGGAGCTGGTCACGCTCTTGCTGTTACGGGTGCAATCATTGATGCAAGCGTGCCTGGAGGCGGATACTTCATAGTGAAAAACTCATGGGGCAGCGGCTGGGGTGACAAAGGTTACGGCTATATTGCTTTCGATTACTGCCAAAGAACTTGGTGTTCTGCCTATTCCATTGCGGATGCAAGCCTATTTAAGAATGGAGTTGCAGTCGCTAAGCCAAACGTAGCACCAACCCCCGTCAATCCTGCTCCCGTAAATCCAACGCCAGTACCGTCAGTAAACCCTCAACCAAATTCACCAACCGCGATCACAGCCGCCGATTTCAAAGTCCAACCATACGGTAGCAAACGCACACTCTTTAAAGGTCGATACTACTATCTGGCAGTCGTGGCAAAACAAGAGATTCTACAACAAATAAAGTCGATTCAATACGATGATCGAAGCAGCAAATACACTGTAACGAATGGAGCAGCTGCAGATGTTCGCGTCTCGATTTTTAACTTGGCAAGCCCTGCTTTCAAAACACGTAGTGGAACAATAGAAACCGACGACATCATTGTGACCTTGCGAAATGGACAAACCATCACTCTAGATGGAGTAAAATTCAATATCTGAGTTAGTTCGAAACCAATCTTAGAGAAACATCCAAAACCGAAGGATCCTTGTAGCTCCCTGGAGCTTCAAGGAACTTCGCTTTTTTGTTATGTGCCCATTGCTTTTTTCAAACCAATTTGATGATAGCTGACATAGACAGAATTGGAAAAATTGAATTAAATGAAACCAAACATCCGTTATGTCAACAGAGGCACTTTTTGACAGATCTTATTCCTCGAGCACAATCAGCTCCGAAGACCCACAAAAAAATTGTAGAGGTGATGAAGAGATACGCTAAACCTAGTGATTTAGTTTTAGACTGCCCCTGCGGTGAAGGAGCCCTCTATCTTTTACTATCCGAGGCGGGTATCAATGTATTGGCAGGTGATTTGTATCCTGAATACTTTAAACTTCCGCCACCCGCAAAGTGTGAAAGAGTCGACCTAAACAAAGAGAACGCTCCATGGCCAGATGTATTTTTTAACCAGATAATTTGTTGTGATGGAGTTGGTGATCTAGAAAATGTTGACGCTGCATTCCGGGAGTTTTCTCGAATGATCAGAGCTGAGGGACATTTCATTTGCTCATTTCCAAACACAGCAAATTTTAGCTCTCGAATTCGGTACTTTTGCTCAGGCTTTTTTAATAAGTTCAAACAACCAATCTTGGCAAATGATCGAACATCAACGGTAAGGCCATTATTTTTTTGGCAGGTTAGCAGAAGTCTTGAAAGAGCGGGATTCGAAATTGATTCAATTCTTTTCAACCGTGTAAAATCCCGCGAGTACGTTTTTCTACCTTTGTTTATACCCATAGCTGTCTTTGCATTGATACTTTCAATTAAGATGATTGCAAAGGAGCTTCGTCATTCTACATTTTCTCCACGTCGTTGGAAAACTTTTGCGCTAAACCAGTCTCTAATGTTTCTCCTCTCAGAAAGCATTATTGTTGTCGCAAAACGAAAATAGGCATATGACACAAAGCGATCGCAAATAAATCAGACACCAGATCCAGCGCATTTAAGTTCTGGCACAAAAGGTGATATCATCGAACTGAATCACTTTTCATTTCACGATCCTAAACGAGGCGGTACAATCGGTGAGTCAATCAATTTCTCCTAATAAAAATCATTTGCCCTTAACTATTGCTGCATTGGGAGTCGTGTTTGGCGACATTGGAACGAGCCCTCTTTATGCTTTACGCGAGTGTTTTTCTGGCTCGCACGGAGTTGCCTTAACTGAGGTTAATATATTAGGCGTTCTATCGCTTATTCTTTGGTCTCTAATATTTGTCATCTCCATTAAGTATTTGCTGTTCGTTATGCGCGCCGACAATAAAGGGGAAGGTGGAATTTTATCTTTGATGTCTCTTTTGACTCCTAAACAAACAAAGGTAAAAAAATATATTCCTCCAGTCATTGCCCTAGGGCTAATGGGCGCCGTTTTACTTTATGGAGACGGAATCATAACACCAGCTATCACGATCCTAAGCGCCATCGAAGGACTGAAAATCGTGACACCTTTGTTTGAGCCTTACATCCTGCTGATCTCGGTAATAATCATTTTTTTATTGTTTTTCTTCCAGCACAAGGGCACTGCAAGCATCGGAAAAGTGTTTGGTCCAATCATACTACTTTGGTTTTTAACACTAGCCGTTATGGGCGTCTCAGGCATCGTCAACAATTTGGGCGTGTTTGCTGCGCTCAATCCTATTCTTGGATTTGAATTCCTATATCAAAACGGGTTTCAAGGCTTTGTCGTTTTAGGCTGCGTATTTCTAGTGGTAACCGGAGGAGAGGCACTTTACGCCGACATGGGCCATTTTGGATTAACACCCATTCGACTTGGTTGGTTCTATGTCGCCCTCCCAGCACTCATGCTAAACTACTTTGGGCAAGGTGCTCTTCTTCTGGCGGATCCAACTGCCATCTCGAATCCGTTCTACGCCTTAGCTCCCAATTGGCTACTCTATCCATTGGTTGCACTATCAACGGCGGCAGCGGTGATTGCATCTCAAGCTCTCATTACAGGTGCATTTTCTCTGACTCAGCAAGCGATACACCTTGGTTTTTTACCGCGGCTACAAGTGAGACATACATCTGCAAGTGAAAGAGGGCAAATATATATCCCATTTCTCAATTGGGCACTCATGATTGGTACTATTTTTGTTGTATTAATGTTTAAGAGCTCCAGCGCCTTAGCATCTGCCTACGGTATTGCCGTGACAGGAACAATGGCAATCACAACAATACTTACCTGTCTTGTCGCTCGTAGAATTTGGAATTGGAACATGGCAAGCGTGATTATTCTCGGAAGTGCATTCATGGTTGTTGACCTTGCCTTTTTGGGTGCAAATGTCCTCAAAATTGCGCAAGGCGGCTGGTTTCCGTTGCTATTGGGAGCTGTTTTGTTTGTTCTTATGACAACTTGGAAGCGAGGTCGTCAAATTTTGACAAATAGACTTGTTTTATCAGCTAAACCAATCGAAAGATTCGTGTCTGAAACGGTCCCTTTGGCAAAATTCCGAGTTCCTGGGGTTGCTGTCATAATGACTGGTAGATCTGAAGGCACTCCTCCGGCCCTTATTCACAATTACAAGATTAATAACGTGATCCACGAATATGTTTTGCTATTAACAATCGCTACCGATGACGTCGCTCACACCAATTTGGAGCAGCAATTGACCATCGAATCACTTGGAGCTAATTTCTATCGGGTAATTGCAAAGTATGGTTTCATGGATAGACCAAATGCCATTGATGTTCTCAAAATATGCCGAAGCAAGGGAATACCAGTAGATCCAGCGACTGCATTCTACATATTGGGCAGAGAGACGCTGATCGCAACTGATTTACCTGGGATGGCGTTATGGCGTGAACACCTATTTTCTTTTATGACAAGAAATGCGCAGGGAGCGATGGCGTACTTCCATTTACCCCCAAAGCAAGTCATAGAGATTGGATTGCAAATCAGAATTTGATTGATACAAAATTTAGAACCTCAATGGTAAAGGCCTAAATCTATATTGTTAAATCAAATCATCAATTGAACGCCACTCACATAATCCTAAAGACGTCACAAACGAAGGCAATTCATTGGGGAAAAAGACGCTTACGTCTCCCGTCACAAATCCCTTCGAATGGTTGCTTAACGATAAAATATTTTGACTAGGATTCATATCTTGAGACTGTGCTGGCACATTTAGTCGATCCTTAAACAATGCAAAAATGCGCCTAACAATTGCCTCGGCACTATCTACCCAAATCATTTTGTAAGGTACAATTTGATCAAACTCTTCAATCAGCAATGGAAAGTGCGTGCATCCCAAAACTATGACGTCAATTCTATTTTCCTTTTTAGGTACAAAAAAAGGTGCAAGCTCATTTTCAATATCCGCTAACCTAATCTTGATTCCCCTAATTTTATCTTCGGCAATTTGTACCAAGGCGCTTGACCCTATACGTTGAACTTCACAGTCCGCCGCAAAATCTTGAATCAACTTTTCAATGTATGGACGTCTCACGGTACCGTGAGTCGCTAATAAACCAATACTTCTAGTGTTAGAAATCGCAGCCGCTGGCTTAATTGCTGGCACGACACCAATAACAGGTATAGACAGCAATTCACGCAATTTTGGCAATGCAACCGTACTCGCCGTCCCACAAGCTATAACTAACCCATCAAGAGATGCTACACGCACAAATTCTGTACATGCTGCCACACAGCACTCGACTACCTGCGCGTCGGCCTTTGTGCCATAAGGAAAATTTTTTGAATCAGAACAGTAGGACCAACTCACTTCCGGTAGAGACGATTTCAATTGTCTAAACACAGACAATCCACCCACTCCTGAATCAAACACACCGATATTAAGAGGGGTATCTATTGAATTGGTTGGTGCAAAAGTCATGGTTAAAAATCAAGCCTTGTTTTGATGACTTGTCAAAGACAGCAAAGATAACTTCAGAGTCTCTATCCAACTCTTAATTTCATTTTTTGTAGGCTGTAGCAAATCTTTATGGCGCAAAATCATAAAAGAAGAACTATCAAATCGACGAATTGGCACTGACTTTTCAAACTCAATGCCTCCTAATATGCGCGTCCTTGAATCCCTGGTCGCATGCACATAATCGACCGTCTCACTCCCAATGCTCACTCCAGTTATCAAAACAATATGACCATTTTCTACTAAAAGATCTCCAGGCTCTGCTTTTAGCAAATCATTTTGGCTCACAATAGCCAACCCTAGATCCAGCCACAATTGCTCTGGAGACATCGAAAAAAGGCGACTGGTATCAATGAATCGGTACGAAAGTTGTGCTTTACGAAATATCTGTGACACAAAATGACTACAATCAACACCGCAGGAGCGGCAAGCTTTGCATTTCTTTAACCGCTTTTTCGCAGATTTATCCGACACTAAATTTTTTGCAAGTATGCAGTCCCGACAGGCCTTACAAATTTTCGTAGAACCCAAAGCAGACCCTCCGTAGACATAAGGTACCGCTTCACGACGCGAAAGATCTAACGCCGCATTCAGGAGGCGAGTCTGAGGATCGATCGGTTTCTCGACATCTGCAGTCAGAGGTTTCATTAAATTAAAGGAGAGACCCTTAACGGTGGGTTTTGGAAGGCTTGATTGGTTGTAACTAGCTTCATAATCACTACCAGCGACCAAGAACAAAACAGTCAAACAGGATAGTGACGTCCAAGCCAAAATCGCTTTCAGTGAGCGAACCGACTTTTGCTCAGACCGTGATTTGCAATGAATCACCCAAAACCCTAACATGGCAACCATCCTATAAAGACTAAAAAATCAGTTAGATAGCTTGAAACGGCCGAATTATATCACTTTCTAAGACTTTATAGAATCGAATAAAACGATACTATGGGCTATCACATTGACATACTTGCCAATATTGCAGGTTTAATGGATCTGGGGGGGGGGAAATGAATTCACTTGGGTTTAGACGATTGCCCTCGCTTGACTGCAGCGCAGGGTTATTCCTTGGAAACATATCCTAGCCAATGGGCATAGTGTGCCAAGTTCATTGTGTATTAGCTTGAAATAGCCGTGCTTTATCGTTAAAACCCAGATAGACGACATCTAGAGTCAGTGCTGCCGACGTTAGGTTCTTTTATTGAGTCACTCTAAATATCAACTGTAACCAACAGTTTCAATTTTCATTGAGGTTAAAATGCTTTCTACTACTCGAGGACTTACCTTTGACGACGTCATTTTGATCCCTGGCTACAATGGCATTCGTTCAAGGCAGGACGTCAGCACCGATGTCATTGTTGGCGATCGAACATTTCATATCCCAATTGTAAGTTCTAACATGGATACAATCACCGAGATTGAAATGGCAAACGCTGTCACAAACTTGGGTGGCATGTCCATCATGCATCGCTTTATGACGATTGAAGCTAACGTCGCCATGTTTAAAAAACTTCAAAATCCATCGAAGGTCGGTATCTCCATTGGAATAGGAGATGAAAGCATGCCCCGAGCTGAAGCGCTTGTTGCAGCTGGTGCTCAGATTATTTGCGTCGATGTTGCCCATGGCCACAGCAAGGAAGTGAATCGCACAGTACGAATGCTTCGCGAAAAATGGAGTAACAATATTTTGATTATAGCTGGCAATGTTGCCACCTATGCAGGCGCCGATTATCTGGCGGCGGCCGGCGCCGACGTCATCAAAGTTGGAATAGGTTCGGGATCAGTCTGTTCGACAAGAATCAAAACCGGTTTTGGCGTACCTCAACTAACTGCATTGCAAGAGTGTCACAAAGTTGATCGTTGCATCATCGCTGACGGAGGGATTAGAACTCCTGGAGACGCCGTGAAAGCATTAGCTGCGGGCGCTGATTTCATAATGCTTGGAGGCATGCTTGCCGGAACTGACGAAACTCCTGGAGAAACATTTACTCAAAAAAATCATTTGAACCAGGACGTCAAATTTAAACGATTCCGCGGCATGGCTTCGAAGGAAGCTCAAGTCGACTTTATGGGTGGCATGGCAGAATGGAAAACTGCCGAAGGCGTAGCAGTCGAAGTCCCCTGCAAAGGTCCTGTTAAAAACGTAATTTTGGATGTTATGGGCGGCATTCGCAGTGGATTAACTTATTGCGGTGCCGATACGATTAAGGCGCTTCAGCGCAAGGCGCAGTTTATGGAGATAACCTCAGCTGGATTTGCTGAAGGCACGCCTCATGCTATCGGCCGCATCAATGTTCGCCAAAACTAAATTGATGACAAGAAACCTTCCACCCATTAAAGGTTTTACAAATGGATAAAAAACCAGCGCTTCCAAACATTGACCTGATAAAAGAACTCCATTCTTTTCCAACCATGTTTACCTTTAAAGTCATCGGAGACCACCACGACGAGTTTGTAAGCGATGTACTCAATCGCACAACCGGCGCCATAGGCGCGTCGCGAAAGATTGAACATAGCATGCGCTTATCATCTGGTGGTAATCATTCAGCCATTTCTCTCAGTGTTCATTGCTCAACTGCCGAAGAAGTACTTGTAGTCTATTCAGAATTATTGAAAGTCTCAGGACTTCGCGCTTTATTTTAAAGCGCAATGTTAAAACAAGATGAGCCTTGAGATTTTCTCAATAAAAAAGGCGCCCACTCAAATGGGGCGCCAATATGCTCGACTAACTCTTTCAATCTATTCTAAAACTCCACGAGTCACTTCTGCTATTTTTGCAGCCGGAACTGCAAAATTAAGCTCTTTCCAAACAGACTCACTATTTGTTTCGAATGCGTTATCCAACCAAGAACGGTCTCGAACGGTACTAACTTTCGGAATCTTACCGGTAAAGACGATACCCATAACCTCACCGCTGTCTCGATCCAAAACAGCCGAGCCAGAATCACCATGAGATACATCGCAACCAAATGCAAAACCCCACACTAAATCTGGACCAGGATTGATTTCGTCGGGATCTTTCATCAAGCGGACTTCACTATCTTTAGAATAAACTTTGCAGTCTTCGTCCTGTACTGTCATCATATTTTTCTGACCAGAGTTCCCTGCAACCCCAAAGCCTACACTAAACATTTTAGTGCCTTTCACAACTTTGTGATCAAAGGCAAAATTCTGAGCGACACTTAAAATTAGTTCTCTTTGCTGTGTCGTTCCTCCGGCTAAAACAAACACGGTCAGATCAATCTCGTTCCAAGTTCCAATCAATTTTTCGCATTTGAGACCTGAAATTCCAAGCAATGGAAACTTAATACTTGCCTTCCGGCAGTCAGAATCTTTGCCAATGACATGATGATTCGTTGCCATTCTGATGCTTCCATCTTTTTGACCTATAACAAATGCCGTTGCACCGCCAAAACCCAAACCGACATACGCGGTCGCCTTTGCCGCCCTTTGCAATTCGGGTGTTAATGTCGCAACATTTTGGCTCGTGACAGGTTGTTTTCCCCACTCTGGACCGATTTGGTAGTCTTGAACACCAGCAAACTGCTGGAGCTTCGAAGGAACGTCTTTCATATTGCGTGAAACCGGCCTTCCACAACTAGCGGAGCTGAGAACAACCAAAAATCCAAGATAAAGTTTCATAGATACCCCTGTCAAAATTGCTGCGAATCAACTGAACCTTTGGCGGTTTAGGACTCTATTTTTTCGGAGTCTATAAACGATTGGCCAGTTAGTCAACAAGCCTTTGGAACCATAATAAGGCGTCGCACAATGCACCAAAGACTAAACATATGTTTCAATTGGACAATGTCGTGAATGAATTCGTTATGTAAGCGCTTTAGACAAACCGGAAACAATGGCATCGGTACATATTTTGATTCTAGCAGAGCTAGCACTGGCACTTGGAATCACCACCGATACCTGAAACTGGTTTTGTGACCATTCTGGCAAAACACGCACTAAGCGACCCGATTGAATATGATCATCGACCAGATACTTTGGAACAAACCCAATTCCTCCACTTTCAAGGGCAATCTTTACAATCGCTGTCATTTGGTTGCAAACAAACCTAGGAGTAATTGAAGCATCCATCGATTTCTCGGCACCTCGAGCAATGGTCCATTTCGGAATGACGGTTGGTATGTTTAAAGTAATACAAGACTGCTGAATCAGTTGATTTGGATGTTCGATTCTCGGGGCTGTTTTCAGATAGTTTTCATTCGCCACTAACACCAATTGAATCACTCCGGCCTTTCTAACTTTAAAACTACTCGAATGCAGTTTTCCAACTCTAACAGCAAAATCATATCCGTCACGCACGAGATCAACCATTTCGTTCGTGTAGTGAACCTCAAAGGAAAGTTTTGGGTGTAAGCGGCTTAGCATTGCTATCGTAGGCGATACAACAAAGGCTCCTAAATCCTCCGGGGCAGTTATTTTAACTCGACCTGAAATAATGGAATCCTGCCCTTTCAAGGACTTTTGAGCATCTTCCAGCGTCAGCAAAGGTGCAACGCAAGCATCAAAAAAGGCCCTGCCAGCGCTGGTTAAGGAAACACTTCTAGTAGTCCGTAGAAGAAGCTTTGTACCACTTTCATTCTCCAGGCTCTGCACCGCACGACTAACGGTCGATTTTGGCAGTCCTAAGACCTGAGCGGCCTTGGTAAAGCTTCCAAGCTGGACAACTTTTACAAAATATCTAGTATTTTCAAGCATTTATATTGTTCCATTAGTGCAACACTATTATACAATAATTGCGTCTAATCAACAATCTCATTTTAGGCGATAAGGTGTTTGTCGCGAGGGATTAGGTCCTTCCAAAACAAGATAAATACAAAACATTCAATTTAGGAGTTCATCACATGACACAAGAAACAATACTCATCGTTGGAGCATCTGGAACTGTCGGCAGCCTTATCGCAAAAAAACTTAGAGAGTCAGGAGCAATTGTAAAAGAGTCCACTAGTCGCAAGGATGTTGCGACCTCGTCTTCACAAAAAGTATTTATGAATCTGGCAACGGGAGAAAACATTCACGAAGCGTTTTCTGGAATTGACAAAGCATTCTTAATCTCTCCTCCAGGATACGCAGACCAATACGCGATCTTGTCTCCTATGATTCAAGAAGCCAAACGTCGTGGACTTAAAAAAGTAGTATTGATGACAGCAATGGGTGCAAACGCGGTAGACTCATCACCTTTTAGACGAGCTGAGATAGAACTGGAAAAATCTGGACTGGCATACAATATCATTCGACCTAACTGGTTCTTCCAAAACTTCAATACCTTTTGGGTTCACGGAATTAAGCAGTCTGATATAATTGCGCTTCCCGCGAAAGAAGCAAAGACCAGTTTTATTGACGCAGAAGATATCGCAAATGTTGCCGCTAAATTATTAACTGTCTCGACCTTCGACAACCAGGACTTTGATTTAACCGGACCTCAGGCGCTTACACACGGCGAAGTGGCAGATGCCATTTCAAAAGTCACCGGACGTAAAATCAGCTATGAGAATATTCTTCCAGAAACCCTAGCAAAGACACTTCTCGGCGCAGGTCTTCCTAAAGACTACGTAGATTTTATGATCTTAATTTTTGGATTTTTAGCGGAAGGTTACAATTCTAAAATAACCGAATCTGTAAAACTTATCACCGGCCTTGCGCCAAGAAATGTCAATCAATATACTCAAGGAGCAAAAGCGCATGTTGCAAAATAAGTTGGTAGTAGAATAAA
>JAPLFV010000294.1:35535-41501 GCA_026390495.1 Pseudomonadota bacterium
GTCAACCGACACTTTCAAATTAAAAATCTCATTCGCGATTTTTCGATCGCGAATGAGCAATATTCAATTGCTACAAAGAGCAGGGACTCAATTCAATATCCATGCCTTCAGATATGCTAAAATTTTCGATGCCAATGACCAGATCATCAGTCGCGCGCTGCTTCTGTCCACTGATCGCCATAGTCAGTTGATAAAGGCCAGAAGATGTACGACGAGGACTACACCAGTTCGATACCCATGCAGGAGTCGTGCGAGCGTTGAAATGGAGAGTCGAACTTCTTTGAATCTCTTCATTGATCTCTTGCCCTGCTGGAAGATCAATTGAAAAAGGCGCTATCATAAATCCAAAAAAAGAAGATCGAATGGAAATGCTTCCTCTTGCACCTCTACTTTTAAGAACCGATGCAGTGACGTTCGTTGTTAACTTAGAGATATAGTATCCAGGCGCAATTCTCGCCGCTGCTCGAACATTGCAATTCGTTCGAGACGACAATTCCATTGGGTTGTTAATGACCAAATTTGGAAAATATAAATCCATACTGCCACCGCCAATTTGAGCCTGTGCGCCACAGCTACTTGAAAATCCCGACTCGCTAAACTGCAGACTCTGACTAAATGCCGACTGAGACATAGCGGCAAAAAGACCGAACCAAGACATGCCGACAAATTTATAAAAACCTTTAAAGTTATTAAGCATTTGTTAAAATCTCCTTTAGATTAATTAAAATAAAGCCAAACAAGTTATAAAATGATTGACGTTCAAAATCAAGTCTAAGGTGTGCATTTTTGGAATATACTGTTCCAAAAAGGGACAAAGACAATTTTGGAACTAGGTCAATCTGGCGGATCTCTTTGGGCCCATGGTCTATTCAAAATCTAAATGACCTTTGGGACCTGCTGAAAATACTCAACAAAGCAATTTAATGTAGATGCCCTGTTCTTCTTTTTTCGGGTGGCAAAATCGACTCCGACGAGTGTTGGCTTAGATTGTGGAAACACCTCCACTAGTCGATTGGCCAGCAGTGCATCCTTAGACATATATTTCGGGATCATAGCAAGACCGTGGCCGATCTCTACAAATCGTCTAACAGATTCATAATCTTCAACGACCACTGATGGTCGACAACCCTCCAAAATCTTCCTAAAACTCTGACTATTCTTTTTTAACCAATGTCGAACATTTGGCACATCTTGAGCAAAATCAATGAACCTGGCATGTTCAATATCACTGAATTTACTCAATTTGCGGCCTAAATTCTTTTCCAATTGCTGTAAGTATTTTTTGGTTCCAACCAAGGTTTCCTCAAAATTAAAACATGGTCTTGCATCAAAAAAATCCCTGTCTTTAAATTCGATAATAAAGGCGCAATCAATCTCATCATCCTTCAATCGACTCTCAAGAACCGCATCGGGCTGCAATACAAGCTCAATGCCAATATTTGGATAGTGTTGTTGAAACAAATGCAGGTGAGGCACTAATAAATGATCACAGATTGTCGGGGTTGAGCCTATTTTGATGATGCCATCGACGAGATCAATCCTTCCCTGAGTTTCGCGAATTCCCAATTCAAGAGTTTCAAAAAGGGGTTTAGCAATCCGAACGAGTTGGGCTCCCTCACGAGTCAAGTGCATTTGCCCGCCCCGGCGCTCTAGGAGATTCAATCCCAATTCAGATTCAAGCGCTTGAAGCTGCTGACTAATTGCCGACTGAGTCCGATGGAGTCGTAAGGCCGACTCAGTCACGCTCTCGGATTCGGCCACGATCAAAAAATTTCGAATTTTATTGTAATCAAACATTTATTCATTCAATAAGAAAAATTAACAACATTTTGTAATTTAATTAATTTTACTACTGACAAATAGTAATGTAAATACTCGAGTTCAAAAGAGGAGGCAGCTAGATGGAATACCTAGGTATAAGCGCATTTTTAGCCATTGCTTTGATCACGCTTGGCTCGACATATCAGCGAGGATTGACACTCACTCGTGACTTTGGCGACTGGTTTGTCGATATCTCTAGTCTAATCGTACATTTCTTTATACTTCCTGTAGTTGGGGTAACACTCGTTTACAAGTTACTCGATTTTTCCCTTCCTAATTTAAAGGGATCAATTTCGTCAACTCCTTGGACAAACATAGGACTCTACCTAGTCATTGACTATGCTTGGTATTGGAATCACCGGATCTTCCATGCGGATACTCCGCTCTGGCATCTGCATAGCACCCATCACAAACCAGTACATATTGATGTTTTCATCACAGCTAGAAACGCTTTGTTGAGCCATTTTGCAATGGTGTACCTATGGCTCATTGGTGCCGCTTCCTACATTCTTGATGATGCCACCTTCTTCATGGCATTAGTTGCATTCGGCACAGTCGTTAACCTTTGGGGGCACAGCCACCTCAATCTAAAAACAGGATCTTTCATTGAACGCATTGTTTCAGCATTGATAGTGACCCCTAGAGACCACGCATGGCATCATAGCCGCGAAAACTCTCGGTGCAACTTTGGTACCGTTTTTAATGTTTGGGACAAATTGCATGGGACGATTCATCGTCCAAAACTGGGTCCGAATTCGTATGGTGATGCTTCAAAAACGACTATTTGGCGGCAGCTATTTTGGCCGTTCTAAAATAGATCAATATTTATTTTAAATTTTTAGCAAACTACCCCCGCCGTAAGGCCCGTCATTTAAACATTTCAACAACCACTTTTGACCAGTAGCAACTTCGATAAATTGGGCCTGGACAATACTGCCTAAATCAAATGATCCCGAAACCAGTTTGATCGCCCCTTTCTTTCGAAGGTCATTCAAGTTTCCAACCAGTTCCCAAAGAGCGTCCTCGGAGGAAATACGCACCTCAGATAACTGAGATGAAGTAGCTATTGAAAGCTCAGAAATCTGTTGAACATGCGAAGAGTCCCCACGGGCTTTTTGTTCCCGCTCTCCTTCAATTGTCGAATTGATATTCAAATCAGAATTCTTTGGATCGCTCGACTGCCTTTCAGAGTGAACATCGACATCATGTTTTCGAAATTTATTTTTATTTTTAACCATAATTTAAATTAGCTCTCAGATTAATCACAACACGCGTCGCTTCTACACCCAAGCCAATATAACTTAGTCATCGGAAAATTCACACAGGCATGTCCGCCTAAGTTCCATTAAACTACAGCAGCTACATCAAATTCTTAGATTCAGCGAATGTTGCCATTCAGACTTAATCAATCTCAAAAACTGAAACTGGAAAATCAAAATTGAGACCTATTGTTGACCGTCTGGCAATCTCAAAATACAGATTAGCCAATCCAATTCCTAAGCCAAGTCTAAAAAATGGATGCACGCCTCCTGAACTCTCTTTGAGCCCCAGCGCGGTAGTTCCTCCATAAAAGTAGGTAAATGATGATCTAAGGTCCCAAGTTCGAGAGACGCTATCTTTGGCGGACCATTCAACACCGTGATAGAGCCCGCCCCATGCCCAGTAATCTTTTCGATTAAAATAGATCAATCCGATCTGTCCTCCAGCTTTAGCGGAAGTATCTACATTACCACTCAGACCAAGACCAAAACTATTTTTTTCTTCGGCGCTAGCCTGCACACAAGCAATGCTCAACAATGCCAATAATAATTTTGCTAGACATTGAAACGACATATTAGCTGCCAATTAGTCTGAAATTGTGAACCGCTAGTTGGACTATCAAGGCCAAGATACCCGCCCGCTTCGACCCCGAAATTAAAATCACTTTTATGCCTCACTGTAGCAAGATCACCAACTGGAGCTACCCAATCCTGAAGTCCACAGATGGAAAATCCATCAAAAATATTTATACTATGAAAGCATGACTCCAACTTCGTTTTCTTTTAGAGCGCTTCATAACTGAAAAAAACAACCTTTTGATTCTATATCACAGACTCAGAAATTGCATCATAAGTACCTGAAAAAGTTAGTTTAAAAATTGAAGGAACTATATTTTTGGTTGAACTTAGGAGTCTCATTTCGTAAATACTCTGTGATCCCGCTTTTTTTTATTGAAAGAGGTGATGGTGAAACGGTTTGGTGCATTTTTAAGTTGGTTTATCCAAAGTTTTGGCCCGTTGATAGTTTTTCTCATCGTTAAGAGTCTTGCCGGACTTAAGCCTGCCATTGTTGCGACCATTGCTTGGTCTTTGGTTGAAATCGCCTATGTCGTTGCTTGGAAGCGGCAGAAACCAACGCAGTTTTTCTATTTTTCAGTTGGGACGACACTTGTTTTTGGGCTGATTGATTTGTATTCTGATAATCCAATCTTGTTTCGATATGAAGCTGTTCTAACAAATATATTAACCGGTATTTATTTTGGCTCAACACTATTCGTAGGTAAGCCTCTAATCCAAGAATTTGCGGAGAAAGCTGATTACGAAAATGTAAATACGCCAGAAGCAAAGATCTACCTCCGATTTTTGACGATCGTTTGGGCCGGATCTTTTTTTGTAAAGGCCTCAATTTATTTATACCTGGCAAATTCAGATCTGAGTATTGAGCATGTTACCGCTATTCGATCAACTATTGGACCGGTAAGTTTTCTGGTATTGCTTGGCGGAGAACGCATATTTAGATCCCAGTTGATCCGGTGCTTAGAAGCATTTGGTCTATTTTCAAAGTTAAAAAATAGTTAACAAGACACCAATCTTTAATAGTAGGTTCATTTTTAACCGGAAACAAACCTCAACAAATAACACTCAAGGCTTGTCGTCCCTGTTTAAGGGACGCAATGTGGTTCATCGTGCGGCGATGAATCGAAGCGAACAAACTGTAAGTCGCCTCATGCACTAAGGTTATTGACAGTTCCCCGCAAACACCGATGACGCACTTCCTACCAAACTCTGATCTTCGCAAATTCCCATTTCGATGGGTCTGATGGGTGGGCTGTATTTGAGGCTGAAGAACATGTTTCTAATCATCTGGAGCCATGGTGCCAAATGACTAGGTTGGCCTGTATAGTTTGCATTGTGTTCACGCTCTGCGCGGTCCATTCCGCATGCGCTTCCAAGATGGGCATAATTTAAATCTGAGCTATTACTCGAAAATGTAGTAGCAACGCTACACCATGCTGTAATCTCCTGAGGGGTATATCCGCTGGTTCCAACTAGTACAGAGCGAGCGTCTTTAGCAAACGTGTGGTATGGATCAGGTTTAAACTTTTCGTTTTCTACAAATCTTAACTCAAGCACGCGAGTTCCTTTCAAAATTTTATCGTCAATCTGTGCGGCAAAAACTGCAGACGCGGCTTGAGAACTTGCTATAGACACATGACCATGGAATACAGAACCGTCAGCATCGCGGCTAAAATTGCTCGGGATAGAATTTCCTAACGAATCAGCCGCAGTAATGTTGAGTGTCATTCCTTTTAATTCCATTTTTTTGTGATCTTTTTCACTGGCAACGATACAGCCAAAATTAGTGCTTCCAGAGGTAGGTGATCCGTCTTCGACACAAGCCAGGTAAGAACCTGTGACAACTTGAGGTTGACTTGCGTCAGTCGATTTTGAGGTTTCGGAGTCTAGAATTGTATCAGATTCGGTGCGCTTCTTTTTGGAGTCCTTTTTCAAAGTGCTGGCGCCACCTACGAAATTTCCTCCACTGCACGACAAAACGGAATATGTAGCTATTAGCACCATGGCCATTGGTCTAAGGTATTTATCAATCATTTGTGGTCCCCCAAAGGTATTGTCTAAAACGGCCCGTCGCCGAATATACTAAAAAAACATTCGGACTTGGCACTAAGAATCCTGAGAGCATCTTGTAAGCATGCAATATAATTAAATATTTGCTGATGGATAAGTCGAATCACTTCATTAGAAGTGTTACCGAAGCGCGTTTAAAGCATCAAAAAGACTGTGGTTATGGAAGCTTATTGAAAAAGGTGCCTGGGAAGGATGAAAATGACGTCTACGAAAACAAATCGTTACATCCGGAGGAAGCCC
>JAPLFV010000023.1 GCA_026390495.1 Pseudomonadota bacterium
CAAAAATATAATTAGTAAAAGCATAGGCCTCCTTGCACTCACATTTAGTTCAAATCAATTGGGCCTTAGTTCGGCCTTGAATCAAAAAATAGAAGATGCGCGTATTCAGCTGGATACCGATTTCGATATTGTCTTTCAAAATATGAACGCTATGATCCCCGATAAGAATGGACAACTTCACAAGACCACGATTGATCCAGATCTTCAATTGAAACTTCAGGCATTTATTACAGAAAGAGGGTCACCTATTTCTGCAATTGTCATTTCAGACGTCGTAACCGGAAAAATACTTGCGATGGCGCAGGGACGAAAATCTGAACATTGGGGAGGCTCAACTCATACAGCACTTCACAATAAATTTCCTGCAGCCTCCCTCTTTAAAACCATCGTAGCCGCAGCAGCGATGGAAGTGACACCCACAGGGGTAGATCAATCATTTGGACTTCAAGGTGGCTGCGGTGGACAAGATATTTTACCAAAGGGTGACTGGATCAACGATGATCGCGGCAGCCAAATGACATTACGACGAGCTTTTGGACACAGTTGCAACAGTTTCTTTGCGAAACTTGCGATCAATCAATTGGGTTTGGGTACGATAACTAGCTACGCAAAGTTTTTTGGATGGGAGCACAATCTGCCTGCAGATTTTATGGTTGAGCCAAGTAAAATGCTGGCACCAGGTGCAGCACAGTCGACAACTCACACTGTCGGCAGATTCGCAGCTGGATTTGGTCATGTGACAATCAGCCCGGTACACGCAAATTGGATCGCTTTAGCCATAGCAAATAAAGGAATCCCAAAACCACTTCGACTATTCGAACCTGAAACTAAGGCCTCAGTGGATGTTGCAAACCCACAAAATTCAGCGAATTTAGATCACTTAGATATCAATCAATTGATATCAACAAATGATAATGTTGATGCGATTGAAAAAGTTTCAAATGGTGCAGAATCATCGGCAATCATTTCTGCCAATACGGCATCTAAACTTCTAGATATGTTCAGGTCCACCGTCGACGATGGCACCGCATCAAATGTATTTAATCGAGGTTACTATCGCTCAATTGCGCAAGAGACCGGGGGCAAAACAGGCACATTGAATGGACGAACGCCCCAAGGGTTGACAACCCTATTTTTTGGGGTCTACCCCATTTCTAGGCCGCAAATTGCAGTTTCCACCGTCGTTGTTCTCGAAAACCGATTTTATTTTAAAGCCGCCCAGCTCGCCGCTGAGGGAATTGTCTCTTGGAAAGAATTGCAAGACCAAAGAAATGGCATCGTTAATACTGCCAGATTCATGAAAAGAGAAGCAAATACTCGCGACCAAAAGCAGAAAAAAGCTAAGAAGCGATTACGACGATTTTGAGGCCTAAAAAAACTTTTTTGACCGAAATGCTACTAGATTCCATGCTCAAAAATTGTTAGTTTGACTGCGGTTACAATCACCCTAAACTTAACATTTTGAGGAATTCTATGAACAAGCAGCCCAAGCAAAGTTCAATACCTACCGTCAGCCTTAAGGACTTCACGCATGGGACCGCAACTTCTAAATCAAATTTTGTAGAAACCGTTGGGAGCGCCTTAACAGATCTAGGTTTCTTTACAGTTGAAGACCACGGTGTCGATATGAAATTAATTGAAACTTGTTATCAGATTGCAGAGCACTTTTTTCTTTTGCCAACAGAAAAAAAACTTAGATATGAAAACTTGGAAAACAAGGGGCAAAGAGGCTACACTAGCTTTGGCCGAGAACATGCAAAAGGCAGCAAAAAATCAGACTTAAAGGAGTTTTGGCATATTGGCCGAAACCTCGATCCTTCCCATGCTTTAAATAAAGTCTATCCAGAAAACATTTGGCCTATTGAATATCCTGAGTTTAAAGTTGCATTTTCAGAATTGTATCGCCAGCTAGAAGTCTGCTCAATGACTTTGCTAGAAGCTTGTGCGCTTTATCTTGGAGAAGATAAATCAAGGTTCACCTCAATAGCAGAAAACGGGAATTCCATTTTAAGAATTATACACTACCCTCCAGTTAGCCCCGAATCCGATCCAGAATCAATTAGGGCCGCTGCCCACGAAGATATCAATCTCATTACGTTACTTTGCGAAGCAACAACAGGTGGACTGGAACTTCTTCAACGAGATGGAAGCTGGCGCGCAATCAGTGCTTTAAAGGGTCAAATCGTGGTTGACACTGGAGATATGATTCAAAACTTAACTAATGGCGTCCTTCGAAGCACCACTCACCGCGTCGTCAATCCAGACAATAGCCGAGAAAGACGCTTTTCCATGCCCTTTTTTGTTCACCCAAGAAGTGAGGTTCCACTCAATCCCCTTGTATCTTGCATCAAAAGAAGTGGCGGGCAAAAAACATATCGAGATATTACCGCAGGAGACTACCTCATGGAACGCTTACGAGAAATTGGGCTATACAAATAATTGGGTGGAGAATAGGTAACGTTAAGACCTAAGGAAAATTCATAGAAAGACCTATTATAGGTTGGGCAGACTCATTGAAGCTGAAAGTTACTTGAGCTACCTCAGTCGAGGTTGGGCTCCAAGCAACCAATGCCGCACCTGAACCCATTACAAAAAGGCCTCCAACAAAAATATACCCCATCGTTTTGACAAACTTCTTATTCGTTTCTCTTTGCCGGTCCCTACATTCTCTCTCAGTATCACTTCCACTTCGATTTTTTTCTTCGGCGCAATCCCGACTATCTCCCCCTGAAAACGCGCCTGCAAAAGAAATCCAGGAGGCAAATCCACCGACTCCAATCAAACTATAGCCTATTCGATGATTCACCTCTTGCTTTGAGGCTGACTCATCCCAGAAATCCTCAGCATTTGAAAACTCAGAGTTCAATAAAAACAAAAACTGACAAAAATATGTAAAACATCGTTCAAATCGCAATCTAAGTCACTCCATTTACAGACCAAGTTAAATCAACTTTATCAAACCATATTTAGGAATTACCCAGTTCAAGACTGGATATCAAACATGATCACTTGACTATAGGTTGGCTCGGACGTGCAATACAACATTGACAGTCCAGATTCATTTACATTGTAAAATTTAGTTAAAGCAAATTACCGGAATGAGTGTGTTATCTCGAATGCGGCAAAAAAGCCTGAGTACCTTCGATCAACAAAACAAAATATTCACAAGTACAAACGATGGCAAAATTACGATCTTGAATCGCATTAGACACACAATAAAATTTAGCCCCGTGTCATGACAAGCATCACACGGGGCCCATTTAGAATCAAGCAACCAGAATATTAGTTTCCAGTTACCAATGTGCAGCTTTCTGCGTAGAAACCAAGAACGCTGAATGCTGAGTAGTCAGCAGTTGAAACTTTGGAAATTCCACCTTGTTTTGCAGCAGCTGCAATCGATGCATCGCCAGTACCGATGATTCCAAGGATTGATGAAGCGCAAGCTTTGCCTTTTTTGGATCCAATGGCTTCGCTTGTTGCGCCTGTGCCGCCTTTAGCATTTGTATACCAAAAGCCGGAGACAGGAGAATGTGCAGAAGCACAGCTAACTACGAATGACAAAAGAAATGCTGAACTAATTACTCGAACAAATCGCATAAGAAACTCCTAAAAGTTGAAATTATTTCAAAAATGTTACAATTTCCGCAATTAAGTTGCAAGGTTTTAAACTGCGCAATACTTAATCAAAAATTAGATCGTCTGCATAAAAATTAGCATGCCAACAAACTAGCCCATTGATAAATTTTAAATCGCAATCGCTGCGACCGCTTGAAAAATCAGATTTGTGATCTTGGTCATGTAATCAAAATTCATCTTATCCACTTTATCGCAGCTTTTGTGATAGCAGGGATTAGCATCTGAAGGGGGCCCAAAAAAATTCTGAGCGATGACAATGGCAGGCTGATCATATTGCCAAAAAGAGGCGTGATCACTGCGATTGGTACAAGCATCAATCACCTTTAAATCAATTTCAGAAACAGAAAGGGCAGTAACAATCTTTTCACTCAGCAAAGAACTTGTATTTTCGTCACAGTCAATAACATGTATCGCTCCATCGCCATTCGAATCATATCCTGTCATCTCAATATTGAAAACGCCCATCAGTCCAGCGAAGCCACCAGACTGACTCAGAGATTTAGCATAGGCCTTCGACCCCACCAAACCCAACTCTTCTTGATCAAACGCGACAAACCGAATGGAGATTCGAGGATTGGATTTGGCTAACTCCTCGGCAATCGTCCAAGCACTCACAACTCCAGATGCATCATCATCCGCCCCAGCATTATTCATTGAATCTAAGTGGCCCGATAAAATGATAAATTTTGTTGAATCCTGACCCTTAAAGTCTGCAATCAAATTAACTCCAGTGCTATATTTTGATTCAGACACTAAAAAACCTGACGCAGTTAATTGCTCGGTTAAAAAAGCACGCGCCAAGTTTTTGTTTTTAGTCGTTGCTCGCTCTAGTATGCGATGCTCCGTCCCATTGATCTGAATGGTCGAAGCCCCAGATAACTGCGCTACTCTAGTCTGAAGAATTTCGGAGTTTATGCTGACTGACCTAGATGGTACCTCCTCCCATAAAGATCTATTGCCATGAAGGCTTGATATTGCGCTAAATCTGCTAGAGTTAGTCAATGAGCTAGGCTCAATCAAATCATCAACAGAAACTCTATTCAATGAAACATGATCGCCAATTGCATTGTGAATATGCGGAAGGCTCCGTGTACTGAGCGCGACTGCAGCAATTGACTCCATTCTACCAATCTCTCCTGTTAAGGCAGATTCGCCAATACTTTTTAACTCGGCCAAAAACAGGTCGCTGCCAGGTGGAAGCGTGACCTCTTTCATTTTTATAGCTGATGTCGGGACATCTTTTACTACGGAAACATGGTGGTCATTTAAACTCATGCGATAGAAAAACGGAAAAACTGCAGTTTTTGGAGTCAACACCAAAAAGAAATTCCGGTTGTGATCAATCAACTTGGACGATTTAAAAAAAAGCATGAATATTAGCGCTGTAAACAATTTGGATGACTTTTTCATAGTACGATCTCCCAAGTTTACAAAATAGAGAATAAGATTTTTAGATCATGTCCCAGAATTTCTATCTTTAGATTAGCGAAAGGACGAAAAATTTGACAGGTTTGTTTCTGTCAATTTCAGTGTTATTCACACAAAAAATGACAAAAAAGCCATGACACTGAACTATGCCAAGGCTTTTCTAAAAAATTTGTCCA
>JAPLFV010000269.1 GCA_026390495.1 Pseudomonadota bacterium
TCAAAAACCTCAGAGATTGAGCCTAAATCAATCACATTGAACCGCACCTATAGATGAATTTACTTTGTCTCGCTTTTGCAGAAAGAAGTCAATTGGCTCTATGCCTATATAAGGAAATCCAGATTTACAAACGACAGAGCCTGTTTCTGGCACCGGAACTGAATCTCGAATTTGAAACTTCACATTATCCGTAAAGTTATTGAAGGCAAAGGTGCCAAGATCAGGTGTAAAATTCTGACGGTTACCCACAAATGAGTTACCGTAGATTGTGACTTGTTCGATCTTTTGACCATTGAGTCCGATTGTATTATTGAAAAAGACATTATGGAAGACACTTGCAGCAAAAAGATTCTCAATATCAATCGCTCCACTGGAAGTCGCCACACCATAAATTGTATTGTAAAGGAGCCGAACTCTAGTTGGCATGCCGAGATCTACACTTCCACGAATCTTGAGCCCTTCCCCGTAGATCACAGAATTATAGAATCCAATGTCGTTTCCATAATCTGACTGATTAACTGTTCCTTTAATGGAAACCAATCGGAGCATACTTTCCGTAATGGATATATTTGACGGTACTCGAGACTCTGCATCGGATGCTAACAACGCTTTGCAAAATGTACGAACCATTTTGAAATCATTTTGAGCCCCTCCATGAATGAGATTCACAGTTCCATGTATTGTCAAATCCGCGAACTCCAGTGATTGGTACTCACTTGAATAGCGAATCGAGACATCCAATGCGCCTTTTTCTTCAGAATCAGTAAAAATAGTTTCAGATCTAGAAATCCCAACAATTTTGATATTGGTTCTGCTTCCTTCTGGTAGATCTACAAACAATGGAGTTGGCATTTTGAACACGCCTTTTCCAACGCAAACGACTCCGCCAGTTTTTAAAAGGGCATCAATTCCTTGTTGAACCGTATCAAAATCCTCTGGAACTCTTGCCAGATAGTAGCCTTTGCAAAGTGGGTTCTTACCCGCGACAGGATCGACACTGGGTGGAGATGTCACAACAACTAGAGGCGGAACTGGAAACGGTTTCATTGGGTCTATAGATTTGAAATAGTCACGGTAATCAAAGAACAAATTTTTAAGTTCAATGAAGGGATATTCTGTGGTTCCAAGCTTTTCTTTTGGAATGACATAGGTAAACGACGGATCACCAATAATCGTATTTTTAAAATACAAAACTTGCGACACCCTCTCCCAAATATCTTTGGATTTCTCCGTCAACAATGTGTAATCAGCGGCCAACGAATCTCGATGCTGGCGCAGGAGAGTCAATTTTGTTGTAGGATTAGCGGCCGCACGAAGTTCTATAATTTTTGTCTTGATCGACATAATTTTTGCCTGCTTGGTATCCTTTGATCGATTTAAATTCGCTGCTTCTTCTTCAAGGATTGAAATGTCCTTAAGTAATTTCGGATCCCTCGACTCCGCAAAAAGTTGCTTTAGTCTTAAAATCTCTTTGGCCTTGACATCAAGATCGGTCAAAATCTTTGCAACGAACTCCTCTCTCTTGATCAATTCTTTTTGCCATTGATCCAAAGCTTGCGTCACCGATTCAGGCACATCCGGATTATGATTTAAAAGCTCGTCAATTTTTAGATCCACGACTGAAATTTCATGGGATAGATTTGTGATTCGAACTTCGATATCAGCGGCAGGTTGAGAGACTCGTTCTTGAATTCGCGAAAATAGACCACTAAAGCTGACACTTACCTTTGGCGTTGAAAGGCAATTGGTAGGATTCGGACCGACCGTGTCAAATGCACAAGTATAAAGCTCTAACTGTTCGCCACTAACAACATATAACTCAATCCGAGACCTGGTTTCGAGGGTACCTGAGCTGCCATCCTTAAAAGCGACATGTCCATAGACTTGCTCATTGAAAACCTGACAGATGATGAAAAACAGACACGCCAACCTGAATCCTAGGGACTTTTGTACATTAAATGGCATTTGAATTCCTATGCGATCCATAATTTAATAGCTGGCATTTCATCATCAAAAAGGTGAGTTATCAGAGGATGATGAAGCGGTCAACATGATAGGTTAGAACATTGGCATGATGACGAAATGCTTGAGATATAAAGGCCACCAAAGGATCAATTTATGAAAACAACAACCGCTCAATCGCCTGACAGAAGCCGTATTCAAGGTAATCCATTCAAATCCCATCACTCATTTGATGGTGCTTTGTTTGAGTTTGGAGTAAGGACATCCTATAACTAAAATACAGAGGACGGGTCAAGGACGGCCTTACTCTGACCAACACACGAAAGGTTTAAAATATTCACCCACCCCAATAAAGGACGAGCCCATGAAGACGAAGCGCAAACTAAATACTAAAACTTTGAAAAGACTGCCAATAACTGCAAATCTCATCGCCTCTATGGCATTCATAGTCGGACTGACTGGCTCACCTTCTAGTCAGGCGGCAACCATTCAAGGCACCAGCTCTAGTGTCGCGATTCTGACCGATAAAGAAGGACTTGCGGCGGCATTAGCGCACCGTCACATCATCGTGGCGACAAACATCGAATCAAGCCTCGACTTGGGTGCTGTTGATTTGGCTGCCTCAGATGCCCTATCAAAAATATCCAGCGGTCAGGCAAAGGTATCTTTTAAAGTTCAAGATCTTGTCGTCGATACAAATTCTGCTGCCGCATCAATCATACCTGTGTTTTCTAACGCCAAGCTGTGGGTTGTTGGCACGGACAAACTTGAGGAAGGAAATGCCTCCACTGTCAAAGAAAACATGCTGGACTCATCTCAGTTGGATGCTGGGAAGTTTGCAACCATAGAAGGCCAAGGACGATTTGATTCCTGCGTTACAAAGGCCGACGCATTAGAGTGCAAACTTTCTTTAACATTAATTGTCAAAGGGAAGTCAATTGCTAAACAGTTACCATTGACCATCAAAAAATCTGGACAAAGCGCCGTAGCAGAATTTCTTGGAAGCTTTAAATTCACAGACTTTGGAATTAAGCCTTATACAGCGATGTTTGGAGCCATTGCAGTTAAAGATCAGTTTTACGTTGCGGGCAGAATCACTGCCTCCAACTGAAAATAGTTTAGGATAAGTTCTAGAGATTTTCCTGAATCAATCAACAATCAAGCGGAGAGCACATCATGTATATTTTGTCTGTCGGTACATCAGTTCCTGAAAACAAATATAGTCAAGATACGATCGTGAGCGCTCTCAGCGAAAAGTGGGCACCAGGTGATGCAACTCAAAAAAAGAAATTCGAGAGAATTGCCAACTCCACAACTGTTGCTAGTCGAAATCTTGCTTTGCCCCTAGAATCCTACCTATCGGGAATGGACTTTTCAGCGCAATCCAAAGCCTTCAAAAGCGAAGCTCTTAAGCTAGCAGTCCAGTCAACTCAGCGCGCCCTTGATGAGGCAGGCCTCAGCCCTGAGGAAGTTGACATGATCGCATTCACGACAGTCACAGGCATTTCAGTCCCAACAATTGACGCATTGATTTGCAATGCCATGAATTTTAGGCCTGACGTCAAAAGGATACCTCTTTTTGGTTTGGGTTGTGTCGCAGGGGCTGCCGGAACATCTCGCCTTCACGACTATCTTGAAGGACACAAAACAGGAGTTGCTATCCTTGTTTCTGTCGAACTCTGCTCTTTGACGTTTCAAATGAATGACCCTTCTCCTTCAAATTTAATTGGATCTCTACTTTTCGGTGATGGAGCATCCACTCTTGTTGCGATTGGAAATGAACATCCCTTAAGTAAAAAAACCAAAGCTCCAAAAACAATCGGTATTCGCAGTCGATTTTTTAAAGACTCTGAGCACATCATGGGTTGGGATTTTGGAAGTCACGGATTCAGACTCGTTCTCGATCCAAATGTTGCTGGAATCATCAAAGAACATCTTCGAGATGAAATATCCAGTTTTTTGAGCGATCACAAATTGAAGCTTGAAGATGTTAACACTTGGGTCTCTCACCCAGGTGGTCCAAAAGTTCTTTTAGCCATTGAAGAATCACTTAGCCTTTCTAACAAAGAACTTGCACTTTCCTGGAATCAACTCCGAGACTACGGCAATCTATCAAGTAGCTCCGTTTTATTTATCTTAAAAGACACGATGGAGAATCGTGCACATAAGCCCGGTGATGTGGGCGTTATGATCGCCATGGGACCTGGATTTTGCGCCGAGGAGGTCCTTCTCCAATGGTAAGTCTACTAACGAGCTATCAATTCTATCTGATCGTCATTGGAATCACGATTGCGGAGCGGCTTTACGAGTTAAAAGTTGCAAACCGAAATTATGCCGAAAGCATGGCTAAGGGCGGCGTTGAGTTTGGTTCATCTCACTATCCATATATGGTTATCATGCACACATTGTTTTTGATCGCATGCCTTGTAGAGCCAAAACTGAATTCAAGTCTTGCCATTCATCCTTTTATTAGCATTGTGGCCATCCTTTGTATCATAGGTAGTCAAACCGTTCGATGGTGGATCATCAATACACTTTCGACGCAATGGAACACTCGAGTGGTCGTGGTTCCTGGAGCAAAAAGGGTAACTTCAGGTCCATTCCGATATCTCACACACCCGAATTATACAGTCGTTGCTACTGAGTTGATTGCTTTGCCAATGCTACACGGGGCTTGGATCACTGCTCTAACCTTCACAATTGCAAACATCATTTTGATGAAAACTCGCATCACGATCGAAAATGAGGCGTTGAGGTTATTGGCCAATGAATAGTCATTCCCAAAAATTTCAGAATGCCTACGATATTGTTGTCACAGGCGGCGGATCAGCAGGCCTAGCGGCGGCAATCACTGCGCAGCAGCAAGGATTGAAAGTCATTGTTTTTGACGCTGCAGGCGCTGACTATGACAAACCCTGCGGCGAGGGCCTAATGCCCGAAGGTGTGCATTGCCTCAAAAAATTAGGGATTACGCTACCACAGAGCCAACGCATTTGCGGAATCTCATATAAATTTTCGGACGGAACTTCAGTAAATTCCTATTTTGAAAGCCATCGTGTGGCAATCGGAATGCGACGAAAATTTTTAAGATCTGCACTTTGGCAAAGAGCTCAAGACCTTGGAATTGAAATCGTTCAAAAACCAATTCATAGTTTTCACGAATCAAAGGAATTCATAGAAATCGGTGGAATCCAGGCAAAGAATTGGATCATCGCTGAAGGACTAAAATCAAAGAATGCTCGTCAGTTAGGATTGATTAAAAATCTATCGAAGAATTCTGCACGTTTCGCCGTTAGGCGACATGTCGCTGTAAAACCATGGTCGTCCTTTGTGGAGGTCTATTGGCATGATCATTGTGAAGCATATATAACCCCCGTCTCGGACGATTGTATAAACATTGCCTTTATCTCCTTTAAGGCAGAGTCCTTTGACAGCCTTCTTGAACATTTTCCCATGATAAGGTCACGCATTTTTGGTGCTACCTTTACTTCGGAAGTGGCCGGTGCAGGTCCCATGCATCAAAAGTCAATACGACGAAAACAGGGTCGAGTTTTTTTAGTAGGAGATAGCGCTGGCTTTGTCGACCCAATGACGGGAGAGGGAAATTCACTTGCTCTAAAATCTGGAATCACATGCGCTGAGCTCATTGCAAAAAATCAGGGATTTCTTTACCCCATTAAGTGGTATGCAATTGTCTGGCGCTACTGGTTTCTTACATCGCTGTCTCTTTGGGGAATCAAAAAACCTAATCGTAAAAACCTGATTCTCAGTCAAATCAAAAAATGGCCGACCTTAATGCAATGGGGTCTAGATTTTCTTACGCATTCTCGTCAGCCATCTAGAGATTGTTCTGAGTTAGCTGAATCAAGGCGCGAGGAGCAGAAAAAGTGGAGTTTACTCCGGGTAAATGAGCATTTTTCTGCGACAAGCAACGCCGAGTCAGCTAACTCCGAACAAGCTCTATTTCGTTCAAACACACGGAACAACATGCAATCAATCAACAAGGAGAACGACGTGCCATGCTAAGTCAAAATCAAACCAGATCATTTCTCAGGATTTCAGTCATCGCTAGTTTGATATCTAGCTCAGCTCAACTTTTTGCTGCAAGCTGGGAGCAACAAGCGGAACGACTTCAAATGGTGTCAGCCTCCTTGTTGGATGCGCAACCACTTCTATCGCCAACAATTGACGGGCAAACAAAAGGTTCATTTCGTCTTGAAGGTAAAGCAATCATATCGGTTCTTCCAAAAATGAATGCGACCGTAGGTGGTAAATCTGAACAGCCGCCGCAACCACCTGCTCATTCTATCCCGACCATAGAAGGTTCTTATCAAAGTCCTCAAGTTGGCCAAGGAGTTGCCATCTTGAGAGGATGGGGAGGATATCTTCCTGAAAGTGCCGCAAAGACAACGGGCATGAAAGCTAAAGCAAAACAAACTATTTTTGGATACTCCTTGGGAATAAAATTAGAGGGATCACCATTAGTCATTTCCAATGTTGAAATTGGTGAGCAAACCAATAGCACTTTTGTCTCTGGTGGAATCACCGAACCCGAGGCCTCAGATGAGTTCGACGTCAAAACAAAACTGCGATTTGCTTCACTGACAATCACTCCAAAAATATTTGACAAGCTTTGGCTTCAGGCACAGATCGCAGAAAGAACCGTTGCGCTAAGGTTTGATATTCCAGCTGATGGAACGACGTTCAATCTGAATGATCGCTCAACGGCTGCAGGCGGCAATGCTGCAACGCAATTCTCAGTTGGTTACCGAGTCAAAGGTGGACTTCAAGCAGCAATTGGCGTTTTGAATGTGCCTCAACGAGTGACAATGCCGCGTTTACTTCTCAGTTACGGTCTCGCGACCGGTGGTGCAGAGTCGGCGACATCGCTGGCAAGCAAGTAGTCCGATAATTGTACATCGTGAATCTTTCTTAAGTTGATCATACACGTCAAAGGAGCAAAGGCATGTCTTCAAGCACCAGCAGCGTTCTCTTAAGTGCAGCTATTCTTCTATCAACTATGCTGACAAACAGTTGCAGCAGCAGCGATTTGGGCAAAGAAAAACCTGACCGCGTTCCCGTCGACCTTTCGCTCGCAGGTTGGGAGTCTGGCGCAGGTGCAGTGATATCAACTAAATGCGCAAACTGCCACACATCAGATAGAAGCCCATTTGTTCCATCAAATACTCCTCGTGTTTTAGACGGAATCAACAAGAGAGAATTCTTTGCAAATCCTGATAATATTGGACTGGTCATTGCTATGCGAAAACGCATCGAAGCTGAAAATACCCCTCAGCAAATGCCACCTAAATTTGCAACTCCACTCAATGATGATGAAAGAATTGCAGTGCTGAATTTTTTGAAATCTGTTGAAGAACAGTCGCTAAACGCGACAGGGAATCCAGACTGCAAACCCCAAGTTACTGCAAAAAAACTAGTCACTCAAAACTTGCTTTTAAGACTTGGAGATGATGACGACGATGATGGAGATGACGACGATGATGATGATGATCAAAATCCGCCCGTGACTCCGGAGCCACAGCCTGTGCCATCCAACCCTAATACGCCAGGAACAACCACGCCAAATCCTTGCGGACAAAATGGCAATGGCACCGGCAATGGTGGACAGGCAGGAGGGGAAAATCCTGGAACTAACATCCCCGTACCCGCTTCATTTGGAGAGATTCAAAGTATCGTCGTCACAACTTGCGCAAAAAGCGGCTGCCATACAGGTAATCAAGGTGATAAGTTTGCTTTGAAGACAGAAGATGATTTCTTGCGAGTCAAGGCCACAGCACTAAGAGAAATCAAAACTGGTGGTATGCCACGAGGCAATGCTAGCTGGAGATTCACTGATGACGGCAAGCGAGTCATATTGTGGTTATCAAAATAAAGTGATTTTGGCGCGAAAGCGCCAAAGAACAGAACTTCTTTTTGACCTGGATTTGCTCTAGTTGACGTCAGCATTCAAAACAATCATGACTCAAATCATTGTAATTGGATTTTGGCGTCGCAAATTTCTTTCAAATCTTTTAGGGGTATCTCAAAAATATCTGGCAAAAAATAGGTATTTTCTTTGCCTATACCATGGAAGGAATGGACCCAGGTTAAACGCCACTCCTTTGGCCACTCGCCTTTCTCAATGTCATTTGTCCCATTGAATACCAAAAACCAGGAAACACGCCAACCACCCATTCCTGTCTTTACACTGCAAGACTTAACTTGCGACCAATTGACAGATCCACCTAAAGAAGTGCCATTTAAAAACCTCAACGTCAAGCAGGCATCTGAACAAGAAATCATCAGCAATTTCCTTACCAGCACTCCGCTGGAATGCTGCATCACAAAAGCAAAGGCAAAGAAACAAAACCAAATCGTGATTGTAACTAATGCTATGTTAAAATTTAGAAAAAACAGCAGTGTTGAAGCCACTAAACCAGCTAAAAATGCAACCATCAGACTCGAACGTCCATTTTGCTTCGCAGGGTCAGTATTGACGCGGATAACTTTCGACAAAATTATTCCCCTTTACATTAAAAAAGCATATCTAACCTTCAGTTTACCCTAAAAATTACTTTTCATTAAACTCAATCTAGATTGATTCAAAAAAATTCATTCAAAAGGCCCCTATGGGAATGAGTTTCTCCTATCTTGATCTTATCAGCATCACAGACACACTCCTTGACACCTTACTATGGCCCATGCAGACTATTGATTGGATGAAGATGGTTTGATTTTCGTTGAGGCTTAGCAAGCAATGAAAGTATCATTTGAAGATAACTCCATCACTTTTAAAACCTACCCCTTTTGGTGTTCTTCAGTTAAAAAAAATCAACAAGTACGTGCCACAGACATTGCGTCCATTCAGCCATCTCATAGACCTCTCGAAATTATACTTCAGACAAGCGAAATTTTATTTTTGCCTACGGAAGCCCAGCAAGAACTTGTCAACTTTGCAACAAGGAACAATATACCACCTACAGACTACAGTGATGTGTGGTCGATCATTCAAACAGAATTTCTAGATACGGAGTTCACTCCTTTCGATCAACAGTGCACCCACAGACTACTTGGCGAATATGGAATCGATTTAGATGAATTTGAAAAAATCAAACTTAGAATTGGCAAACGAGTGAGCTTCGACAACTTTTTTCGTTGGGAATGGGTGCACCTTGGGCACTTTGATATGTTGCAAGCAAATCTTCGTTTCCGTTTTCCTCACTCAGATACATTTAAAAAACTATACTGGGACTCAATGGAGATTGCACGACGAGCATCACGATTCCCTAATATCTAAAAACAAAAACAACGGAACAAAAGCTAGATCAGTCACATCTATTTCAGATCTTGAAACACTCGACCAACGCCTCGCTAGAGTCTTGATGGGAGGAACAAGCCAAGTCAAACATGGAGCGGGAGCAAAAAAATTATTATAAAAAGTCTCAGTGCAAGCCACAATATGTGGAAGTAAAGACAAATTGACTTGCCCAAGATCCAACAGATTCTGTCCTGTGATCGACGGCTATTCCACGAGATAAATAAAATAATACTTGGACCTTTTGCGGCATCACGATACACTCAGCGAAAATAACCAACAAATTTTCTAAGAGGTATGATCCATGAAACACGCGAGCCGCTACCTAAGTATATTGGCAATCTCAATGTTCAGCGTCACGTCAATGGGAGCGGATGTTCGACTCCTTCAAGAGCTGCAAATCAACCACACAACTATGGGAGCCACATTTACAAAGGATTTTATCTTCACGTCAACTGCGGAAGGCCCGGCATCCAACGCAAATATTTTGAATATTTTTGACGCCTCAACAGAAAAACTTATAAAGTCTGTTAAGTTAAGCCATTCTATTACCCACATTGAACAATCTGGTCAAAACAATGTGTTAGTTCTTGGTCGACTTTCAACTGATCGCTGGGATGGCTATTATTCTTTAGTAAACTACAGCCAAGGGAATTTTGCTGTCAAAACTACAAAGCTGGCAAATCAGCAAATGTTTGACGGAGTTTCAAGCTCGCAAAATGGTGATTTGTTTTTTGCTGACATGGGCAGCAGGTCCATTTATCGATTTGTAAATTCAAAATTTCAACGAGTTGCTTTTGATTTTTCTGGCACCGGACGGATGTCTAATGATGCGAATCATCTTTGGGTCCTTTCTCGAGGAGATTTGTTCAACCTAGGTGACGAGCGCATTTTTAAAGTCGACCTTAAAAACACAAAGAACGTCAGCCCATTAAACTCGGACCAAAGCCTTTTTAGTGGATTGACCGATCTTCTACCGTTATCAAATTCTTCTTCAAAATATATCTTGGCCTCCAATGGACTGACAAATCAGATTCAAACACATTTAAAATCAACCGGAGAACTAGTTTCAACTTACAACCTGGAATATGCTCCCTACCAATTGGCAGAGTTTGGCCGCTGCGTAGCGTCTCTTGGAAGCCATGAAAAACAATTGACGATTACCCAGATCCAAGAAGACGGTTCTCTCAAAGCTCTCGCGACTACGGATCTAAACTTAGCGGGAGATCGCCTAAAAATGCCAAGAAAAGTCATAGCGTCGACACAGCACAAAAAGATTGTGGTACGAAGTGCCTATCCATGTCCTTCATGTAGCGTAACCCAAAGTAGTGACTTTGTGGTTTCTTTTGAAAAGGATTCAAACGTTCAATCTTGTTTCTAGTGATATCGATTTAAAACGTCAAAACCCGGAAAGAGCCCATGCAATTGCCCTCAATGAAGAGTTCCTAGGGATTCATGGGCGAACGGGTTTTGACGATACTAAATTGGCGATTTTCAGACATTAAGAGTAAGACGATTCATTCCCACCTGCGTCCTTTAGCCCGTCGACTTTTTGGCTGTCGACTTTTTGGCTGCCGACCTTTCACAGCAGATTTCTTTTGATTCTGAAATCTAGGATCAAAGTTTTGAGGAGCAAAACCTTCCACCCATATTTGTGGAATCGTTGCTTTTATCAACGCCTCGATAGGTGAAAGCAATCGAAGCTCGCTTTGAGTCACAAGTGAAAGAGCTTGGCCCTCTGCGTCAGCTCTCCCTGTTCGGCCAATTCGATGAACATAGTCCTCAGGCAAATTCGGAATTTCATAATTGATGACTAAGTTGAGATCGTCAATATCTAGACCGCGTGCTGCGATATCCGTTGCCACTAGCACTCGAATTCGTCCATCTTTAAAACATGCCATCGCCTTAGTACGATATGCTTGGGTTCTGTCACTATGAGTAGCCATGCAGAATATATTGTGGCTCGTCAGTGCCGCGGCAACTTCGTCGGCTCTAACTTTTGTCCGTGTAAAAACTAAAATCTGATTTTGTGGGGCATTTTGAATTAAATGGATCAGTAGTGCTGTCTTTTTTTCCAAATCAACCGGATGAATCACATGCCGCACTTTGGGCGCTGTGAGCGTTTTCGGGGTAGCATGAACCATTAAAGGATTTCTAAGAAACTTTTGAGCAAGTTTTTTTATCTCGTCTGACATTGTTGCCGAGAACAACACTGTCTGACGTGCTTTTGGAGTCGAGTCAATGATGACTTCTACATCCTCAATAAATCCCATATCAAGCATGCGATCGGCTTCATCTAGCACTAAAAAACTCAAGTTAAGAAAATCAAGTGCACGGCGTTCTAAAAGATCACGAAGTCGCCCAGGTGTCGCTATAACGATGTCAACACCAGCGGTCAGTTTTTCAGTCTGCGTGTCATAGCTAACCCCGCCATGAAGGTGAATCGGCACTAGATCTAAATCACGTCCATATCTACTAACATCTTCAAACACCTGCAGTGCCAACTCTCGTGTCGGAGTTAGTACCAGAGCCCTAGGCGACCTAGGTTTAGACTGACTAGGGATTTCACCTGCAGCTGAAACCAAGTCTTTCACCAAACATTGAAGCATCGGAAGGGTAAAGGCAGCTGTCTTTCCAGTCCCAGTTGGAGCAATGCCAATCAAGTCACGTCCTTCAATAATCCTTGGAATCACCAATTCTTGAATTGCAGTGGGATTTTTATACCCGAGATCAGTAATGGTCTTTGTGATCGCTGGAAGAAGATCAAATTTTTCAAATGACATTTCTAAGGTCCAAAATTTTTGAAATCAATATCTCGCGATCTTAAAAATGCATAAACACAAATCTGACGATTCAAAGACAAAAGGTATCATGCCGTCCCGAACAATCGATCTCCTGCATCACCAAGCCCAGGAACAATATAACCTTTTTCATTGAGTTTCTGGTCGATGGCAGCTGTATAGATCGGAACGTCAGGATGATACTCGTGAAAGTACTCAATCCCTTCTGGAGAGCACAACAATGCTACGAACTTAATGTTTTTAGGATGAGTTTCCTTGAGTCGGTCAATTGCAGCCACGGCCGAATGACCCGTTGCCAACATCGGATCGAGAACAATGGCATCTCGCTCTTTAATATCTTTAGGAACTTTAAAATAATATTCTACTGCTACGAGTGTCTTTGGTTCACGGTACAAGCCAATATGCCCAACGCAGGCGGAAGGAACTAGGCGTAACATTCCATCCAAAATTCCTTGTCCAGCTCTCATGATAGATACAAACACCATTTCCTTATCACTCAATACTGGAGCTTCCATTTCACACACGGGGGTTTGTATCTTTTGTGTGGTCATCGGCAGATCACGCATGACTTCATAACCAAGAAGCATACTGATTTCGCGAAGCAATTGACGAAATTTACCGGTACTCGTGTCTTTTTGTCGCATGATTGTCAGTTTATGTTGAATCATCGGGTGATTAATCACATGAACCTGTTTCAGTTTTTGTGCTGTAGCCATTGCAAATCCTTTTGAGTAATGGGAAACCCCATAGTTACCTATTTCAATCTCTCGTTATAAATCAAAAAACCGTGGCATCACTTTTTATTTTGACTGGTGAGCCGCCATCTTTTCTTAACCTCGCTGCTGTCTTACGACCAGCTGCCCAAGTTCCACCTTGCAGAACCTTTGCTAATGGCATTTGCGCTTCTGACTGACCTAGCAATTGGCGCACCTCTCGTCCAACTTCATCCAAAAGCGCTACAGTGAGGGCTCGCCATTCTACTATAAACTCATCGCCTGGAGCATATTCTTGCAGCAATGCATCTGTGCGAATTGGCTCGATAACATTCATATCAATAAACAGCCCACCGTTTCGATATTCAGCCAAGCCAGTCAATTCCTCTACCTTAGTCACTTTGATACCGCACCATTCAAGTGGCTCCAGCAGACTATAGGTCATCCATTGACTTAGTTTATGAAATGGTACCAGTTGATTCGTTTCTCCAGGGAAACTAGCACTACTATGGCGCCATACATCTCCAAGGTTGACGCCATGGAGAGATATCCTCCCGGGCCAAATTCCTCCTAAGGCATTCAATACTGTATTCAAAATATCGGGGGCCGCAATTTCCTCGGCTCCAAATTTTTCAATAAAATAATCAACTAGAGCCCCCATGCGACCCTTGGCGACTCCTCCAAAGAATTCATCTTGGCGCAAAGCTTTCCCTAAATTTCTTAAAAGCAACAATCGACCTTCCGTACCGATGAGAGGATTTTCGGATGTTACTTGGAACGCATTCTGCAAAACGTCAGGCCTTAAATTTTCTAATCCAGTAGCATCAGACTGAAAAGGATTCTTTGGGTCACTCGAAAACAGACCTTCGGCGAACATATCAAAACTCGCAACTGCCAATCCTTCACTCTTATTGAAGGTTAAACCTCGTTGTCGATCTAGGTACTGCCATTTCATTCCAGCACCCGCATCCAACAAGATACTTGGAACGACAAGATCATAAAAAACCCGTGCATTCTCAAGGATATCTATTTTTCCTGTTTGCGTCTTTCGCGTCGCCAACCACTTGACACGATCAACGCCGCCAACTCCAAAATGCCCCCATCGGCTATGATATGGGATTTTTCCATCTGGATAGTTCTCTTTTGTCACCTGTGCAACAAATTTAGCGACCTCCGCGATTTGGCCTCTGCGAACTCTAAAATGGGGAAGTTTATCTTGATAACCTAACTCCAATAACGCTCGACATCGAGTCCGAATCGTCTGAGGCGACTGCATCATAACAATTTCTTTTTTCTTTTCAGACTGAGATAAATCACTCATTCGTTGAGTCCTCGACCTTTCGCCTTCTTAAGTTCTTTTTTATCGGGAACGCCCGTAGCAGTGAAATAACCAGCTGCCTTCTTGGCATCCATTTCAACCTGCGCATCTTGAGGAATCAACTCATCTGGAATTTGAACTCGATTAATAATTTTAATTCCAGATTGAACGACAGCATCATGTTTCATATTCGACATTGAAACAAAATGATCGATCTTGGTGACCCCTAACCAATGTAAAACATCAGGCATCAATTGTTGAAACCGCATATCTTGGACGCCAGCAACACATTCGGTTCGCTCAAAATATTTCTCAGCGGTATCTCCGCCTTGTTGACGCTTTCGAGCATTATAGACGAGGAATTTGGTCACTTCACCTAAGGCTCGTCCTTCTTTTCTATAATAGACTATAAGACCAGCTCCGCCACGTTGAGCTGTTTCAATGGCAACTTCAATTCCATGAGTTAGATAAGGTCTACATGTGCAAATATCAGATCCAAAAACATCGCTGCCATTGCACTCGTCATGAACTCGGCATGCCAATTCTTTTGATGGGTCTGCAATGGATTTCAAATCTCCAAAAAAATAAACTGTCGTGCTGCCAATAGGAGGAAGAAAAACCTCCAGATCACTTCTCGTCACGAGTTCTGGGTACATTCCATCTGTATACTCAAACAAGATTCGTCTAAGCTTTGACTCTTCCACTTTAAATCTTCGAGCAATCCCTGGTAACCACCAGACGGGTTCAATGGCAGCTTTTGTGACAACGCAATCGCCATTTTCCGTCAATATCTTCCCATCTGGTTTCAATCGTCCCATCTTAATCGCTTGCTGGAGTTCCGGCATATTTATGTGCGCCTTTGTAACTGCAATCGAAGGACGAATATCGAACCCATTCTTCAGATCATCTGCAAATGCTGTAGAAACTTCAGCACCCCAAGGATCAATACTGACGATTCGATCTGGGTCACTCCAGGATGGAAAAGGACCCATTGGTTCCGCAGGTGCTGTATTTGTTAAATCAGGAATATGATCGGCATTAAGCGCACCTGCAGCGACAGCAAGCGCTCTATAGACTGTATAACTTCCTGAGTGAGTTCCAATCGAATTACGATGCTCAGGATGTGTAATTGTCGCGATAACAGGTCCTCGCTCCTTTGCAGAAGGTGCCCCCCACTTTATGGGTCGCTGAATCTCTCCACCAGGCATTCCTGGGTGCGAGGTCAATTTAATATGCTTAACTCGTTTTTTATCTGGCATTTTTTTCTCCCATGTGGCGATCCACATTTTAAATCGAATTTGATTTCACAATTCTTTCTACTATTAACTCATCCAATTTGCATCGGACTGGTGCGTCCATTTCATGGTGATTTTTTTCAACTGACTCCAGAAATCCAAAGAGCTCTCGCCAGTGATATCACACGCTCCAAATTTACTGTCTTTTGTGCCACCAAAACTAAAAGGCTCCCTAGGTACGGGAACGCCGATGTTAACTCCGATCATTCCACTCGTCGCGTTATCTGCAACCATCTTTGCGACCGCGCCTGAGGTTGTAAAAATGCTGGTTGCATTGCCAAATGGATTTTTTGCTTCCAAAGCCAATGCCTCGCTGAGATTGTTGACGCGAACAATCGTCAAAACTGGTCCAAAAATCTCAGTCGTCGCGCAAGACCAATTGGGCTTGGCGTGATCAATAATCGTTGGGCCAAACCAATTTCCATTTTCGAAACCTTGAGGTGCCTTAGCCAAGCGGCCATCAAGCAAAATTTTTGCACCATCTTGCTCTGCTTGGTCAACAGCTCCTCTAATCCGTTTCATCGCTGCCTGATCGATTATGGCACCCATTTGCTCACCAAGTTTTATGGCCTTTGCTTGAGCCACTATTTTATCAATCACATGGTCCACTTTTCCAACGGCGATTAATAAGCTAGCTGCCATGCAACGCTGACCAGCACATCCTGTAAAGCTATCAACAACGCCACGAACCGTAATCTGCTCGTCAGCATCAGGAACGACCATCAAATGATTCTTAGCGCCTCCTAACGTTAAAGCTCTTTTTCCAAAACTTGTCGCCTTTGAATATAAGAGCTTCGCGACCGGCGTCGAACCAACAAACCCAACTGCCTTAACATCAGGGTGCTCCACTAATTTGTTGACGACATCAGCTCCACCGTGAATCACCTGAAATACACCGGCAGGAAATTCAGCGTCTCTCATACATTCGGCCATGAGCTGGGTTGTCATGGGAACTTTTTCAGAAGGCTTCATGATAAAACAATTCCCTAAGGTGATCGCGATCGGATACATCCACAGTGGTACCATCGCCGGAAAGTTAAAGGGCATGATTCCAAGTACCACTCCCAAAGGTTCACGGCGATACTCGCAAGTGACTCCTCGGCTAACATCCATCGCACCACCTGAGTCCATGTTCTGAAGGCTCAATGCAAACTCAGTGACCTCTAAACCTTTCATAATTCCAGCTTTAGCTTCAGCATGAGTTTTACCTGATTCTGCAGAAGCATAGGCGGCAATATTATCAATTCGCTGCAAAACGATTTCACGAAACTTAAACAATTTTTGACATCGCTCTTTCAATGGAGTTGCTCGCCACAAAGGAAATGCTTTTTTGGCAGCATTCATAGCAAGCTCAATCTCGTTTGATCCACTCATGGAAACGTTTCCAATTGCAAGACCAGACCAAGGAGACACAACATCCATCTGTGAAGACGAAGTTGTAAACTCATTTGCAATAAAATTTCCGCAATTCAAAAATTTAATGCCGGAGGGCAAGGTTGCCATAGCAGATCCTTCCATTACGCTCATTCACGATCAAGATTGAGATGTATCGTTACAATTTAACAATAGTTTTTCATTGTTTTTGCGATTTAGCAAATTATATTCAAACCTTACCGTAAAAAGGCCTATAATTTAACCATACAAACAGAACATTCCAATATAAACTACCTTCCTATGAAATTTCTAGAAAACTACAGTAGATTTTATTTTGGAAACATCTACCCCGGTATTAATCGGAGTCGCGGGTGGTAGTGGTAGCGGCAAAACCACTATCGTCAAAAAAATTCAAGAATTAGCGCCCCATGTAGCTACAGAAGTCTTTCATCTCGACCACTATTACCGTGATCTAGCTCATCTAGATCCTGAAAGTCGCGATCATGTGAATTTTGATCACCCTGATGCACTTGAAATGGATTTAATTGCAAAACATATTGCAGCTCTTGCTAACGGCGAGTCTATCAATCGTCCAACCTATGAATTTGCAAGTCATACTCGCAGTAGTAAGGTTGTTGAATTGCAACCCAAGGACGTTATCTTAGTCGATGGCATTTTTGCACTGTACAGCCCCGATGTCAGAAAACATTTAACTTGCGGAATATTTGTCGATGTTGGTGACGACGTTAGATTTATTCGCCGATTGAAACGCGACGTCTCTGAACGAGGTCGCTCCATCGACGGCGTGATAAAGCAGTATTTGGCCACAGTCAAGCCGATGCACGACCAATTTGTTGCGCCAACTAAAAAACTTGCCGACATAGTCGTCTATTGGGATAACTACAATGAACGCACCATTGAACTAATTAGTAAAATGATTCAGCAAAATACATAATTTTGTAAGTTATCACTATTGAAGATCCTTCGCTTTGCTCAGGATGACGGGCTTTGCTCAGGATGACGTCCATAACGCCGTCATTCTGAGCGAAGCGAAGAATCTGGTTGACCTGAGTGCAGATCCTTCGCTTTGCTCAGGATGACGGGCTTTGCTCAGGATGACGGGCTTTGCTCAGGATGACGGGCTTTGCTCAGGATGACGGGCTTTGCTCAGGATGACCGGCTTTGCTCAGGATGACGGGCTTTGCTCAGGATGACGGGCTTTGCTCAGGATGACGGGCTTTGCTCAGGATGACGGGCTTTGCTCAGGA
>JAPLFV010000309.1 GCA_026390495.1 Pseudomonadota bacterium
GGAGGGATACAACAACGTCGCAAAGCTAATAAAAAAGAGAGCTTACGGATACAGGTCTTTCGAAAATTATAGACTTAGGTTATTAAACGCTTGTGCCTGAAGGGTTCTGACAGGGACCCACCATGAAGTGAGAAGAAAGTATAAAATGAAAAGATGCAAGTATGGTGGCGAAGGGGAGAGTCGAACCCCCGACCTGTGGGTTATGAATCCACCGCTCTAACCATCTGAGCTACCTCGCCGTAAAACCAGAAGTCCTCCTTTTTAGAAGAACCGAGCCAAAAAGTCAACGATATTGAGGCAATGAAATAGGTGTATGCTCAGATAAAAATTCCCTGTGATAATCAAGGGCTTGCACATAAGCGATCATTTTTTCCATGTTTGTAATCAACGAACAACCAAATCTCGTTGCTGCCTGGCGAATGGTCCTGCCGTGAGTTAACTCCGTTGACTGGAGATTTTTTGGGATATTCAATACAAAATCGACTTTCTTAGTCCTTATTAGTTCTACGGGATCCAATCCCGGTTCACCTGGCCATGCCACAACTTGACAAGGAATATCGTGGCTTTTCAAAAAACTATGCGTTCCCTCTGTTCCATATAGGGGGATGCCCAATGCATGTAGCTTTTTCGCCCAGGGCAAAAATTTATGTTTTTCTTGCTCCGGACCTGCGCTCACTAATACACCATTCTTCGGGGCAAAAATTTTCGATGCTTCCATAGCCAGTAAATAAGCTGATTCAAAATCAGCACCAATACATCCAACCTCGCCGGTAGACGCCATTTCAACACCAAGCAATGGATCTACACCGGCAAGCCTCGTAAAACTAAATAAAGCAGCCTTTACTCCCACATGTGGCAAATCATCTTCATTGATACGCGCCAAGCGGGGAATGTTGCCGATCATAATATCTGTGGCAGCTTCAGCTAAATTGAGTCCAATGACTTTTGACACAAATGGAAATGATCTCGCAGCCCTAGCATTGCATTCGATCACTTGAATATGGTTCGAACGTGCCAGAAATTGAATATTGAAAGGTCCATTCAAATTTAGGCCTTTCGCTATTTTATGTGCGGCTCTTCGAATGCGCCTAACGGTCTCCACATAGAGTCGCTGTGCTGGCACGACAGTGGTTGCATCACCTGAATGAACTCCGGCATTTTCAATATGCTCACTCACAATAGATGTTAAAATTTCACCGTTTATGGCGACACCATCCAACTCAATTTCACGCGCCCCTAGGAGAAATTCACTGACGACAATCGGATAATCCGGACTGGCCGTTTCGGCCATAGAAAGATATTGATTCAAAGAATTTCGATCATAGGCAACATTCATAGCTGCGCCCGACAAAACATAAGAAGGACGAACTAAAACAGGAAAGCCGACACTTTCTATAAATTCATCAATTTGCTTTTGGTGAGTTGCACCAATCCAACGTGGCTGATCAATGTTAAGTTGATCTAAAAGTGTTGAAAACTTACTGCGATCCTCTGCCAAATCGACAGTATCGGCACTGTGACCTAGTAACTTAATGCCGACTTTAGCAAGTGGGCGGGCCAATCGGTTCGGTAGTTGCCCACCCATTGAAGCAACGACACCATCGACCTTTTCTGCCTCAACCACGTCTAAAACACGCTCCAAAGTCATCTCGTCAAAATAAAGACTATCGCTGCTACTATAATCCGTGGAGACAGTTTCTGGATTGCAGTTGATGACGATGCTTCTAAGACCTTCTTTTCGCAATTTTTCGCTACAACTGACCGCACACCAGTCAAACTCCACACTCGTTCCAATTCTATAACTACCACAACCTAAAACCAATGCAGACCGCTTATCTAAAGTTGGCTTTAAATTTGGATCATCAACTTGAGCATGATAAGTCATGTAAAGATAATTTGACTTAGAAGGGTATTCTCCAGCTGTAGTATCTATGCGCTTTGCCTTTGGAGTTATATTTAAAACTTTTCGACGATCACGAATCAAATGACTCCATGAAACCAATTGAGTTTGAGAAAAACTCAATGAACTGTTTAAAGCGCGACTTGCATGCGTTGCAATTTGTTGGTCTGAAAATCCAGATTTCTTCCAAGACAATAATTTTTCTGCGGTCAAAAGCTCCAGCGAATCTTTAAACACATTTACGTTATTTTGGTCTGTCATTGGCTTCATTGATTGATATATCGATGAAAACAATGTTTCAATTTCTATCTCGGTTCGGATAATTTCTTGCACTTTGGATAAAAACCATTTGTCAATGGATGTGAGGTCATAAATTCGTTCAAAATCCCAGCCTAATCGTAAAGCTCTTATCACAGCATAGAAGCGTGAATCAGTTGGGGACCGAAGGGATTGCTCTAGCTCTTCATGAGTGCATTCACTTCGAACCATGACTGCCAATCCAGCATCATCTTCTGTCACCATTCTTACAGCTTTCTGCATAGCTTCTGGAAAGCTTCGACCGATTGCCATAATCTCGCCAACCGACTTCATGGTCGATCCTAGCTCACGAGAAGCGCCTCTAAATTTACCCAAATCCCATCGCGGAAACTTGATGGTCACATAGTCCAAAGCAGGTTCGAAGTAAGCACAGGTAATACCAGTTACTGGATTCTTAATCTCTAAAAGGTCGAAACCTTGGACAACTTTTGCGGCAATATAAGCAATCGGATATCCTGATGCCTTGCTTGCAAGCGCTGAGGAGCGAGACAATCGTGCGTTAACTTCTATAACCACAAAATCAAGACTGTTTGGACTTAAAGCATATTGAACATTGCACTCGCCAACCACACCACACGTGTCGATGATCTTAATCGCTGCATTTCGCAACATTTGATATTCATCATCAGACAAAGATTGACTTGGGCATACGACAATAGAATCGCCGGTATGAATTCCCAACGGATCAAAATTTTCCATATTGCAGATTGTTATCGTATTCCCTTGAGAATCTCGCATAACTTCGTATTCAACCTCTTTCCAACCCTTAAGAGATTTTTCGACGAGCACTTGAGGGGAGCTTGCCAATGCCGCCCTCACCAGATTTGACAGTTCGTCACGATTAGATGCGAATCCACTTCCAAGCCCTCCACAGGCATAGGCGGCACGCACAATCACAGGATATCCAACCTTGTCTGCTGCGTTCACGGCCTGAGCTTCGGTTTCACAAGCGACGCTGGCAGGGACAGGAATGCCAATCTCTCGCATCTTATTTGCGAACAAGTCTCGATCTTCAGTTAACTTTAAAGTTTCAACTGGCGTGCCAAGATTCAGCACGCGATGCTTCGCTAATATTCCTTGATCTTCCAATGCCACCAAACAGTTTAATGCTGTTTGACCGCCAAACCCGGCGACTATTGCGTCTGGTTTTTCTATCTCAAAAATTCGCTCAACCCATTTTGGTTCGACCGGATACAAATAAATTTTTACATCTGGTTGAGGATTTGTCTGAACGGTTGCAATATTTGGATTGATGACAATGACTTCATTGCCGCACTCAATCAACGCTTTAATTGCTTGAGTGCCAGAATAATCAAATTCCCCAGCCTGACCAATAGTCAAACCACCAGATCCTAAGAGAACAATTTTTGGCTTACGATTCAATTTTGCTAGGCACTCTAATTTAGGCATGTTCTAAATCTCCTTCACAAATTGCTCTATAATCCAACCCGTGTCACGTGGCCCGCCCGCTGCTTCAGGATGAAACTGAACGCTTCGCTGAGGCTTAGTCACATGCCGCAAACCTTCGACAGTGAAATCATTTGCATTTATAAACCAGGGCACCCAGCCTTCTGGCAAAGTTTTATCTACAACCACATATCCATGGTTTTGACTGGTAATATAACCTTTACGTGTTCCTACCAATTGCACCGGTTGATTATGGCTACGATGACCATATTGCATTCGTTCGGTTGAGGCGCCTATCGAAAGAGCCAATAGTTGATGGCCAAGACAAATACCTAATATTGGAATATTAGATTGAGTTAAATGTGAAATTCGTTGCCTTAAATCGCCTGTTTTAGTTGGATCACCTGGGCCATTTGAAAGAAGCCAGCCAGAGCAATCTACGTTAGCTAGATCTGTATCCCATGGAACCAACTCGACCTCTGCTCCATGTTGCAGGACCTGGCGCACAATGTTCCACTTTACTCCACAATCCAAAAGTGCAATTCGCTTTGCCCGCTGTCCATTTCCTGTTTTTGGCAAAATGACACGTCGCTCTTTACAAGAAACAGCTGGCAAAACATTATGTGACGAAGGATCAAAAAAAACCGCCTCATTTTGGGGCGGCTTACTGATGACTTCAATTTGACTCGTCAAAGGATTCTTAAATCCAAGAGATCTTTCAGGAATGACGCGCCCTAAAAGTCCGCCATGTTCGCGTATCAGGTGCACTAACTGTCTAGGATCTAAACAAGTAATACCGGGAACTCCCTGCTCCAAAAGCCATTTATCTAAAGTTTGATGACTGGTCCAATGAAATGCCTCAGCACTATCTATTGCTAAAATAACGGCAGAGGCGTGAACCTTATTGCTCTCAAAGCCTCTAGAATCCTCGATACTAATGCTAGGAGTCAATTTTGGAATTCCATAATTGCCAATCAACGGATACGTAAATACTAAAATCTGACCGAAATAAGACGGGTCAGTTAAAGCTTCACTGTATCCAACCATTCCAGTCGTAAATACAAGCTCACCGGAAGTTTCAAATGGGGCACCAATTAACTGGCCTTGGAAGGATTGGCCGTTTGACAGGCTCAGGGTACACTTCGACTCTTGGGGTGTGGGCATGTTTGCACCTCGGGGTCTCAAATGTTAAAGAAAATTTCAAGGAATCGGCACACTTTATCTCAAGAATAATTTTTATGCCATTTTTATTTATATTTTAGAGATCAAAAACCGCATATTAGGCAGATCAAAGGTTAATCAAATATAAAATTCCATGAAATGATCGTATACATTAACTCAAATCAAAGTCTATCTGAGCCCCATACAGTCATTTAAGTTGTTTCTCGACTCCGAAGGCATAAGCAAAAAGTTTGGAAAAAAATTGGAAAATTCACCCTATAGACATGTAAGTTTGCCTATGATTTAGTGTAGACGCAATTTTTGCGCTTTAGACGACGCATCGTATTTGACGATGAAAAGCGTTTATTTAAGACCTTTTGACCTAAAGGATTATTATCTATGACATCACAACAAACAGTCATTTTATACGCTGGGCGAACTGCCATAGGAAAGTTAAGTGGTGCCTTCGCGGGAACACCTGCACCTCAACTGGGGGCCGCGTTAGTTAAAGACGCTTTGAAAAAAACTGGTCTTGATGGCGAAAAGATCGATGAAATAATTATGGGTCAGGTTTTAACTGCGGGTGTTGGGCAAGCTCCTGCTAGGCAAACTGCTATTTACGGTGGACTACCAAAATCCGTCTGCGCCACGACTCTTAATCGAGTATGTGGTTCTGGTCTTAAATCTGTGATGCTTGCTGATCAAGCCATAAGATTGGGAGATGCTGAAATCGTTTTAGCCGGCGGACAAGAAAATATGACCTTAGCGCCCCATCTATTACCTGGATCTCGAAGTGGATTTAAATTTGGAAGCGTTGAACTAAAAGATCATATGCAGTTTGACGGGCTATGGGATCCCTACTCAAACGTAGCGATGGGCAATTGCGGAGAGGAATGCGCTAAAAAATATTCCTTTTCGAGAGAAGCTCAAGATGAGTTTGCTTTAGAGAGCTACAAACGCGCACGAGAAGCGACCGAATCTAAAATCTTTGAAAAGGAAATTGTTCCATTTGAAATCACTTCAAAAAAGGGGAGCACTTTAGTTGCGACTGATGAAGAACCCTTTGCCTCTGACCTAAATCGACTGAGAGAATTGCGACCGGCTTTTGATAAGAACGGCACCATTACTGCAGGAAATGCTAGTTCGATCAATGATGGAGCAGCGCTGCTAATGCTTTCGAGCGAGAATGTCGCCAAGAAAGAGGGATTAAAGCCAATCGCAAAAATTATTGCCCAAGCTAGCCATGCACAAGAACCAACATGGTTTACTACAGCCCCAATTGCATGCATTGAAAAGGTATTGAAAAAGGCAAATCTAAAGGTGTCTGACATTGACCTTTTCGAAATCAATGAAGCTTTTGCTGTTGTCACTATGGCCGCCATTAAAGATCTTGGCTTAAGATCTGATCAAGTCAATGTGTTTGGTGGCGCTGTGGCTCTTGGACATCCAATCGGAGCCAGTGGTGCAAGAGTTGTCGTCACATTGCTAAATGCCCTAAGAGCAAAGGGCAAAAAAAGAGGAATAGCAACCCTGTGCATCGGCGGCGGCGAAGCAAGTGCTATTTTGGTAGAACTTCTTTAAAGAAGAATTCTAACCTTTCAATTTAGCTAGGAGATATTGTGAAAACTAAGAAAAAGACGGTTGTATTGATAGACGATCATGAAGTCGTTCGAGCTGGACTTAGCACAATCATTTCTGCCGAAAACGACTTGACTGTAGTTGCTCAAAAATCTGATGCAATATCTGGCTTAGATTGCATCAAAAGCCATTTACCTGATATTGCGGTGCTAGATATTAATATGCCTGGCGCTGGATCTTTTGATATGGCTTCAAAGGCAATGTCAATTCATCCGGATTTGAAAGTGATATTTTTGACTGCTCACGATACAGATGCAAATTTAGAAATGGCGATTAAATCTGGTGCATCGGGATTTATCACTAAATCAGAATCTCTTACTTCTATCGTTGAAGGCATCAGACAGTCCCTATCGGCATCAATCCCTTATTTTTCAGCTGATATTCGTAAAAGACTTCTACAAAATCAGGTAATCGATGAAAAGGGTAATATTTTAAAAACAGATGTACTTCAAAAACATCAGATTCTGTCGCAAAGAGAAAAGGAAATACTTTTTCACGTCGCTTCCGGCAAATCTGCCAAACAAATTGCATCGACCCTACACATTAGTTCGAAAACTGTTGAAAGACATAAATCGAATATTATGGCAAAACTTCAATTGCGCACTCAAGTCGAGCTCACGAAATATGCGATTAAAGAAGGAATTATTGCTGTATAATTCAAAATAAAACGCAAATCGTTAACCAGCTACTGGAGAAGGATTTGAAAAAGTCGACAACTGATTCCAGTCAAAAATCGAATCCTGAAAAAGATTGTTCTAAGGCGGAACTATTAAGACAAAATTCTCAGTCAAACAGGAACGATGATTCAGCCGATCACTACATTGATGCAGAAAGCGGATTTTTAGTTTTCACAAAATCCTACCACTTAAAAAGAGGGTATTGCTGCAAATCCATCTGCAGGCATTGCCCTTGGAATTATAAGGGTGAAATCAAATGATCTTTATATCCAAAAAAGACTCAACCTTTGTGCACTGAAAGTACCGAACGTCCAGATGGATCATTAATTTTAAACGATGCATCCCATAAAAACGCCTCAGGGGAACTACAAGCTATGGTGGGCCCACCGGGTACAGTATTGATGGCAGATGGAAGTTTAAAATGATTTTCAAACATTTGCCGATACATAAACGCCTCTTTGGACATTGGGGTATTCACAGGAAATATTTTATCAGCTTTGCTGAACTCTCCATCGGACACCACAGACTCAGCATGTTTTTTGAGTGAATCTATCCAAGAATATCCAACTCCATCAGAAAATTGTTCTTTTTGCCTCCACAAAATCTCGTCGGGAATGAAACCCTTAAAAGCATCTCGCAAAATATGCTTTTCAATTCGCCCGTTGACACATAATTTCTCTTGAGGATTGATTGACATCGCAACATCCAAAAATCGCTTATCCAAGAATGGAACGCGTGCCTCTACCCCCCAGGCAGCCATTGCTTTATTTGCTCTCAAACAATCGAAAAGGTGCAATCGGTCAAGTTTACGAACGGTTTCATTGTGCAGCTCCTTTGCATTTGGCGCTTTGTGAAAGTATAGATATCCACCAAACACTTCATCGGCACCTTCTCCAGACAAAACCATTTTAATACCCATCGCCTTAATCTTACGAGCCATTAAAAACATGGGTGTTGAAGCTCTAATTGATGTGACATCAAAGGTTTCAATGTGAAAGATCACATCACTGAGCGCATCTAAACCTTCTTGAATTGTAAAATTCAACTCGTGATGGACAGATCTAATAAAGCTAGCCACTTTCTTTGCGGCGGCTAAATCCGGCGCACCTTTTAAGCCGACTGAAAACGTGTGCAATTGAGGCCACCAGGCTGCCGACTGATCGTTGTCTTCGACTCGGCGCTCTGCAAACTTCTTCGCAATAGACGCAATCAAAGAAGAATCTAATCCCCCAGATAGCAAAACGCCGTAAGGAACATCAGTCATCAAATGATCTTTCACGGATGCCATGAGCGCAGGTTTAAGGTCGCCGAGTGAATTTTGACTCGATTCAACATGTTCATAACGCATCCACGGGCGAGTATAATATTTCTTTAGTCCATTCACAGAATCCATTTGGTGCCCCGGAGGAAACAAATCAACTGATTTACAGTGGGGTTCAATGGCCTTTAATTCAGAAGAAACCAAAAAATTCCCGTTCGCATCATGACCCGTATAAAGTGGAATGATTCCTAAGTGATCTCGGGCAATGAAATAATTCTTTTTGGTCTTGTCATATAAAATGAACGCAAACATCCCCTGCAACTTGTCTACAAAATTAATTCCTTCTTCAAGGTAGAGCGCAATGATCACTTCACAATCGGATTTTGTTTTGAAGGGATAGGGATTCTTTAGACCCAATGCAAGTTCTTTATGATTATAAATCTCTCCATTGACGGCTAAAATAATGTTCTCATCTTGACTGGTCAGTGGTTGCGCGCCACTCTCGGGATCTACAATGGCCAGTCTTTCATGGGCCAATATGGCATTTGTGTCAGAATAGATCCCAGTCCAATCTGGACCACGGTGTCGTTGCACCTTACTCATCAACAAAGCTTTTTTTCTCAGCTCTGCAACATCGGTCTTAATATCTAAAATCCCTAGAATTGAGCACATAATTCGAATCCTTATATTTTAAAAGTGCCAGTCGTACGGCACCGGTTTATAATTTCTACAGGTGCCGTACGACTGGCACTTCTTAAGTTCATCAATCCCCAAACCTGAATGCAGATACTGTCCAGCCCCCAAAGACATTTTCCTCATGATATATCAATCGCCCCTGTTCGTCCTCAGCAGCACCAACGGCAACCATCAATGGAATCAAGTGGTCTTCTCGAGGATGCGCAACTCTGGCGAATGGTGCGTCCTCCCACTTCGATAATGCAACATTTCGATCATCGCCAGAGCGGTTAACCACAATGCCTTGAAGCCATTTGTCAAATGCCATCGACGGCTCTTTCGCCTTTGGACCCATCAAGCCTAAATTGTGAAAACTAAGTCCGCTACCGACAATCAGAATGTTCTCATCTCGAAGTTTCCTCAATGCTCGACCTAAACGAAGATGCTCATTAGGCGAAAAGGATCGCTTTATCGACATTTGGATCACTGGCACGTCCGCATTCGGATACATGACTTGGGTGACACAAAAAGTTCCATGATCAAATCCCCGCACTTGTTGAACGTTAACTTTGACACCAACTTCATTGGCCAAATGTGCTACTTGCTCGCCGACAGCGCTCGAACCACGCGCAGGATAAACAACTTTGTAAGTATGAGGCGGAAATCCTCCGTAATCGTAAATCATCCCAGGATTTTCATCGGTCGATACACAAAACTCAGATTCGATCCAATGGGCAGTAACGAGTAATATTGCCGCTGGCTTCATGGGCAATGATGCCGGTAAAGAAGTCAGTGAGTCAAAAAGCTTATCCCAAACTCCAGGCATTTCTTCCATCATCCATGGCCAAGGGCCTCCACCATGGGAGAGAAACAGCACTGGTTGTTTTTTATTCAGATGTTCGGGTAGTTTCAAACCAGCCTCATAGATGCAAATCTTAGGAATATTAAAGTAATTTTAATGACATTGTAGCATACCGGAACAATATGTCATGATTTGACTCATCATAAAATTAAAGTTCCTTGCGTTTAGGATTTTCATCAAAATTGAGAAAGAAATCATGATATTCCAATTTACTGCGCTCACAAGGACCTACCTTAAAGGTTTGAATTTCAGTGATTGATTTCATCAAAAAAAAATTCCTAACACTTGACCTTAAAGTAAAGATCTTTTGCCTCATGTTGATAGGCATGGGAATCATCGATGGTGCATTGGGATTTGGTTTACTTTTATATGGACACGGACTCATTGGCGCGGTCGTAACTTCTTTAGCAGTGGGCTACCTTCTCATATTTCTGCCATTAAGTTTTACAAGATTCCATTTTGCAAGCCGAGTTATATTGCCCTATTTTTCGGTCGCACTTCTATTCATTGCAGCGTCATATTACGGACCGGCATTGAACATACATTTCACCATTTTCATCGGGGCCATTTATCCTTTTTTAGTCTTTCAGGCAAAAGAGACCAAGGGAATTTTGCTTACATTGCCAGCGCCTATGGTTTTCTTTTTTATCACAGAATTTTACGGCTATAACTCGCTGGATCTTTTTTTCGAAGGGCATTTTCATATTCCTCAAGTGGGTCCCGGATTGAGTCGGGTGATGCTTCTAACCACATATGCTATCATCTCAACCACCATGTATTTGTTTGTAAATCAAGCCGCGAAATTTCATGATAATCTTGAAATCGCAAATGAAAATCTCAATCTATTGATAAGAACCATTTCCCATGACATTAAGAATCCATTGATGGTTTCTTCATGGCAAGCAAGCTTTTTGCAAAAGACTATTCCTGATCACCACAAGCGAATCTCAGCCATTCAACGAGCAAATTCGCAAATTGATACCATTATACAAAATATCAATGAGATGCAGAAAGCGAAGTCTGGAAAATTCAGACTCAATTGCGAACGATTTATTGCCAAAGATCTGATGGAAGAAAGCATCTTTATTATTCAAGCGAGACTCGACGAAAAGCAAATCGAAATTGAAAAACATTGCTTTGACGACACCATGATATTTGGGAGCAAAGCAATTCTCGCACATTCAATTATCGCCAATATCCTTAGCAATGCCATCAAGTTTAGCCATATAGGTTCGAAAATTAAATTTACGATCACCAATGAAAACCAACAAAGAACTAAGATTATTATCGAGGATTTTGGGGTCGGCATTCCTGAGTCCATTCTGCGAATCATTTTTGATTCTTATAAACATACCACGCGCCCAGGGACTACCAATGAGCGTGGATCTGGATTTGGACTTCCCATTGCAAAGGCTTATCTAGAGGCCATGAATGGTTCCATTTCAATCCAAAGCCAATCTGTACCAAAAAAGGACAAACCAACTGGCACGCTCATAACTATTGAGCTTCCTAGCTAGAAAGACATTATTGGACAAATGACTCCATCAAGAATTTAAAAAGCTCCAAATCTCAGAATAAACGGAATCCAAGAATAGCGACCTGTTTTCAACGGTATCTTGAACGGTCGGAGGCAATTCATCCATAAAGGAGAAATGATTCGCATTTTCGACGATCCTAAAATCGACTAATTTTCTTCCACTCAACCTGTGCTCAATCATTGCAACTTGAGTTTTCGGGGTGATTTGATCCCTTAATCCAACCCACAACTGAATGGGAGTGATTACCTTTTCAAGAGCATCGGGAGCCTGAAAATATCCAGTTGCAGGTGCCATTAGAATTAATTTATGAAATTTCAATCCACTAGGACAATCCACTCTATGATTGGCATCCATCCACACCTGTCCTCCAGCCAAACCTAACAAGAGTGTCGCTCCAATGGAATGACCTATTCCTATCAATGGGAGTTTCGGATCGAGACATTCCCTAGCTGCAGAATGCAGGCCATCAAGACGAATTTTTAGCGATTCTGCGTTGGGTATAGATGTCGTCAATCGTTCAAAACATGGCGATGCAACATTACAACCATTTCTCACTAAAAATTCCAGTAGTTTGAGATGCCGAGAAGGATCGCCACCACTTCCTGGAGCAAGTAACACATTGTATTTTGGCGTTTCTGATTGTCCGACAAAAACACTTAAATTGCCGGCCTTACTTTGGACTGTTTTCGATTTGATCATTTATGAAACCCCCTAGTCACTCAACAAAGAAGTTTTGAAACTGTTCGGCATTCAAGCCGTATAAAATGCTCCGTTATTATTTTTTCACTAGCAAATTCGCGGACAGAATTCTTCCTCGACAGTCCTTTGCCATACATTTCAATCCTACTCAACTGGATAGGGTTCATTGGAAAACTGAACTGAATGGTATCCCTTAGATCCAGTCGATTTTGCGAGTTGACTCCTCGGATCTTCATTTCGTGAAAGTTTTCCAATTAAAAATTCGAAATCGTATTTAGGTTGCCACCCAAGCTCATTTCTTATCCGATCACTAACATAGACTCGGTCTATATGAGAAAAAATTTTCCACCCGCGGCGACTATATTCAAATTCATAGCCTGGAATTATTCGCCTAAGTACCTTCAACGCGTCGTTCGCTAGGTCTGATAAATCACTTTTTTCAAAAGGTGTTTTAGCGCTAACGATATACTTGCGAAATCCAATAGATAAAGCTTGTTTTGCTGCCAAAATATGAGCACTTACTACATCCTCAATCTCCACACGGCGATATAGGAATTCATTCATTTTCAAGTTTTCATTTGAATACTCAGCACGAGAATCCTTATTGTCATCGTCTTCAGGAAAGAAGCGTGACGTGCGAAGAACTATGCAAGCAAGACCATTGTTTCTATGAAATAACTGGCAAAGATCCTCTGCAGCCAATTTAGTTGCTCCATAAATATTTTTTGGAATTGGACATAAATCTTCTGTCACCCAAACTGCAGGTGTTCCGTCCTTAGACGCCATTGCATCGCCAAAAACACTCGTGGTGCTTGTAAAAACAAAGGCATGTACTGATGCTTTTGTTGCTTCCTCTAAAAGATTTAGTGTGCCTGTGATATTTGTATCAATAAAATCTTGCTTGGTATGAGTCGCAATATGTGGCTTATGAAGCGTTGCAGCATGCAAAACGGTTTCAACACCTGTCATGCAAGATTTAACGAATTTTCGATTCACGATCGATCCTATATTCGTTGTAAAAGGTCCAGCAATCATGTCCACGCCAACAACATCCCGACCCAAATCTTTTAACGTTCGCGCCAGAGCTTCACCAAGGTGCCCACTACTTCCTGTTACTAGAACTCGCGACAAATTTTCAACTCCATACAATGAAAAAAATGCACAACGATTTTATGGGTGCGCGTGAACCTACATTTGCAGATAAACTATGACTTACCAGCCATATCAAATATCAGTGTTTTATAAATCAAGTCAAAGAATGAGCAAATTTTTTTGGTGACCTTCTCAATGAAAATCTAAAATTATCAAAATACCTCCTAAATGCGGAATCTGTATTTTTCGTGCTGAATTGCAAATTTTCTTGACTTGTTTTTAATATGTGACTAAAAGGTCACATATGGAGGCGCCATGGATGACGTGTTTAAGGCACTAGCAGACTCTAACCGCAGGAAGATTTTGGACATAGTCAGAGATCAGCCAGGAATCAATGTAAATGACTTAAGCCAGTTTTTTGACTTCTCACGCTTTGCAACAATGAAGCATCTAAAGATTTTGCAGGAAGCCAAACTGGTTCTCAGTTCAAAGGATGGAAAAGAAAAAAACCTGTTCATCAACGCTGTTCCTATTCAAACGATTTACGAGCGCTGGATTAGAAACTACGAGGGGCATTGGGCCTCCTCGTTAATAAAATTGAAAGGTCGCATAGAGGAGGACAACTCATGAACAGTTTTCAGATCGAACAAGAAATCAAAATTAATGCAAATCCAGAAAAAGTGTTTGCGCATCTCACAAACGACGTTAGCTCCTGGTGGGACCACGGATTCATTCAAAATCCGAAAGCCATCATATTGGAACCAAAAATCGGAGGACGTTTCTACGAAGATCATGGAAACGGAAACGGTGCATTGTATTGCACGGTGATCTATGTTGAAGCTAACAAAAAACTCGTTATGCAAGGATCCATGGGAATGCGCGGAGCGGTCTTTGGAAACATTTCTTTTGAGTTGACCGTGCAAGGTGACTCAACTTTATTAAATCTATCTCACCGGGCATTTGGTGATGTTTCAGATGAGCACAAATCAATGTACTCAAAAGGATGGCAAGATTTATTGGGTAAGCGACTCAAGACTTTAGTCGAGAAGGGATCCCTTTGAATTGCATTGGCAAGATCTTTGTTTGCCCGAAAGGGCATTCGAGAGATCCTAACTTATTGCTATTACACTGGAAAGTAATGGCGTCCCCAAGGGGATTCGAACCCTAACCTTATGATTTTACAAGATTATTCCAACAACCCTAAACCATTGAGATTCTTGCACTACTGATCGAATTGCTGACGTCTATGGAGTCCATTGAATCCATTTAATTCTCTTCATTGCTCTCCCCTTTTTTGTACTAATCTAGAACGGATTTCAAAAACATTGATCATAGAATCAGTGGTTGTTTATATTATGGGCAAACGGGCAGTTATTTTGCCTTGGTAAGTTATACTTCAATTGATACAAATATAAGTCAGTATGACAATTCCGCAAGATATAGACAATCTGCTTTCAATACGCTCGGAGACCGAACGTTTGGAGTTTAAAGCAGCTCAAAACAAATTTAGTTTTGAGCTGCTAGTAGACTATTGCGTGGCATTAGCAAATGAAGGCGGAGGTCGAATCATACTCGGTATAACCGATAAGTATCCTAGAAAAGTTGTGGGAACATCTGCCTTCGAAATCCCTGAAAGAACAGTCTCAGGAATTTACGAAAGAATCGGCATCAAGGTGTCCTTTGAGGAGATCCAGCATCCGAGCGGAAGGGTTCTCATATTTCACGCACCTTCTCGTCCCAATGGAGCACCTATTCATCATAATGGTCGCTATCTGATGCGTGCAGGTGACTCTCTTGTGCCAATGTCGCAAGATCAGCTTAGGTCCATCATCAAAGAAGGGGAAATGGAATGGACTTCACAAGCGGCAATGGTTAATTGCAGTGGGGATCAAGTCGTCCTGCTCCTTGATACACAATGCTATTTTGACTTGATGCAGTTACCCTATCCTGCAACGAGAGAATCTGTGCTTAGCCGTCTAGCCAACGAAAAGCTGATTTTCCAATCCTCTGATACTTGGACCATATCCAACTTGGGCGCAATTTTATTTGCAAAAAAGCTAGAGCAATTTGATGGTTTATACCGTAAAGCACCAAGACTGATTTTGTATGAAGGATCCGATAAACTTAAGACAAAGACAGACAAGTCTATTAACAAGGGATATGCCGTTGCATTTCAGCCGTTTGTTGAGCAGATTACCTCCGTCATGGTTGAAATTTATCAAAACAGGATTGAAATCTCGAATCCTGGTACTCCATTTATTTCACCCGATCGATTCATCGATGAATACAAATCTAGAAACGAGCGTCTCGCTGATTTAATGAGACGGTTGGGCATTTGCGAAGAAAAGGGTAGTGGTATTGATAAAGTCATCAATACAGTGGAGTTATACCAACTTGCAGCGCCAGATTTTCGACTCGGAGAAAGGCGAATGTCCGTGGTATTATTTTCACATACGAACATAGATGATATGGATCGCAATGATCGAATACGAGCCTGCTATCAGCATTGCTGTCTACGGTATGTCACCAATTCTAGAATGACCAACCAAAGTTTGAGAGACCGATTCAGTTTGCCTGATAGCAAGAGTGCGACTGTGTCACAAATTATTTCTGCAACCGCTGAAGCTGGAAAAATTAAGCCTGTAGATAAAAATCAATCCTCCACTCGATATCGTTCTTATGTGCCATTTTGGGCGTAGTTTTGTTTAAAATCAAAAGCTCAAAATAGGCTAAAATTTTCCTAATCTTGCCCCCTCCTTCAAAGGAGTTATGCACTCGCACTAAAACGTAAAGATAAGCTTGCGTTTGACAAGGGCCAAAAGTTGGGCAATCTGTAAGTAAATTTAACGACTTAATAGGATATCTCGCTTCTCTCCCAAGCTTCAAAAGAAATGACATGCCGGATTTGCTGTCCTTTGCTTCAGGTATACATGTTGGTAACAACTGATTAAATTTTAATTACTTGATACGCTTCGATACAACTATCGATAATAGTAACCCGATCAATCTCTATCAATCTGTCTATGGGGCGAGGTTTAATGCTTCAGCGCCGTGTCCTATAAATCCCTTTGTTAAAAATCGTTCAAACAGAGAGCTAAACAAAGCAGAATTTACATCACTTTCGGTGAAATATCCTTTGTCATCTCGATGACTGATACCGCATTCACGACTCATACTTCTTAATTTCGTCATGTAGAGCTTTACGACGAATTGGGGCCTCGTAAATTTCATCAAGAAGGTGACGAAACAGGGCCGAGGTTGCGCTATAAAGCTTTGCATCATATTCCAGTTGTTTAGGGAAATTAATCGGATTTGGATGTCCGGCATCGTTACCAAGGTTCCTAATCGTTTTAAACAACTCGGTATCTAAATTCAGTGCCCATTTCGGCGCCGTGCCTTTCTTAATATCATTTTCAAGCATTGTGATTTTGTTACCGCACGTCCCTTTATTGTATCCATTGTCCGCCAAAAGCGCGTCTATCGCTGACCTATGCATAATAACAGCGGCACTATGAGCACCAATGTTGGCGCTACAAAATGCCTGATCCAAATAATATTTTACAACTTCAGGTGTATTCGATGTACCTGGACCTCCTCCATGTTCATACAATGTCAAAAGTGAGTGTCCTCTTTGTGAGCGATGGATCAGCATCACTACACGCGCATTACAATTAAGACAATTTCCACGCAACCCAACATCGATAAAAGTTTCAATTATAAAATCACTTATAGATTTGCTCTTTTGTCCATTCAATTTAGCTAAAGATATGCTCTTTGAAAAATCCAACTGATTCTTATGAATACTTTGCCAACTTCCGATGCTTTGTTTGAATGAGTGACGTTGAATATTTTTGCATAAAGCGCAATGGAGTAAGCCACTAAAACTTTGGTCGTTGTTTAGTCCGCTGTTACATCGTTCGATCAAAATCTTTACCAATGAATCCAAAGAATCTATCTGTACTGACATGTTAACCCACCTTAATCTGGCTGCCCAGTCATTGAAAACACGATTTTACGAAGATTCTAAAAAATGTGCAACAAAACACATAGGGCACGATTTACCAATCTTTGTTAGAAAAAAGGACTATATCAAGATTAAATGCACGTTAATGTCAACTGCCAGATATCGTAAAAATATGGCAGAAATCGCTATTCACATAATGGCAATACGCATCTCGTTTTTAGTGAAGCCAAGTGAAAAATAGAATGATGCAATAATGAAAATTTTAAAATTTCCAAAATAGTGAATGTTGAATTTGAGGCCCTAGCATTTGGTCTCTTTTATGAATACTAGTGATTGGCTTGAGGGATTGAAGTTCACATCATTAAATACTTTATACTTCCCTACGTAAGGGTAACCCAGCAGCCCGCAAGGCAGCATTCCAGGAACCAAATTTTGCCCTGTACCAAGCCATTGGTGGGGCCCATTCCACAAAATTCCTGTAGTGACTTCCTTTGCCCAATAATGGCTTTCCGCTTTCGCGGTAAGCTAATTGCAATATCTCAATAGCCTCTTTTTTACTTAACTTTCGAGACCTGCCTGCATCTGGCCTTCGAGATTTCAAATTGCACCACTTCAGCCAAATGGAATAGGTTCCTGCTCTCTTAACCAAAACACCCAAATTTGGGAAATTTTTTAATCCCCGAACTTCATTGGCTGCAGGTACCTTCCCTTTGCATTGCTTCTTTACATAGTTTTTAAACACAGAAATTAACTGTTTGTCAGTGAGTTGCCTCCAATAGGCACTTGGAATTAAACTTCCTACAGCGATAAGTGCGTTGGAATAATTTCCAAAAACTCGAGCGTATATCGCAGATGACATCAATCCATTCACAGGAGATAATTCGCGCTGTTTTGGAAATCTCCCGTGTTTAGCTTTAAAACAACGCAAATCATCTAACAATTCCTTCTTAGTAGGCAAACCTGCCTCCCTACTTATAGAATCTGTCATGCGCAAAATCGCTCTAATCCTTCGCAAAAGGAACTTCTTTCTTCGTGAATTTGATTTTTCAATTCTTTCGACTAGTTCGTCTGAGTAAACAAACCGCACTCTAGAGTCGCTAAATGACCCTCTATTGAGGCACCAAAACTCAATTCGTTTAAATACCTTGCTTCTAAGAAAACGATTAAGTTGTGCATTTGTATGAGATTCGTGAAAATAGGAAGACAGCTTTGCATCTATACCTAACTTAATGCTAGGTATATAGATATCTATGGAATTCCCGCGACTTTTGAGGAATTGGATTTGTTTTAAAACATTTCCTTTGCCATAAATTTCTACTGCAATTTCATAGCATGTCTTTTCCCAAACTTTCCATAAGCGTCCTCCAACGCCAGCCCTCGGCTTGAGACCTGCGGCCGTAACAGCCTTCGACCAGGAGCCTCCAAACAATTTTGATATTTGAGAACCTGAGGGCCACAGGTTTAAGTGATCGTAGATTTGACGAGATGGGGTGGTTCCCAGTTTCTCAGAGGCCAGGCGAATTGCCTCCAGAGACCGTTTTTTAGTCGCCACATTTAAGTCGATTCCAGCAAGCCGAAATGCATTTTTCTTCCCATTGAGGCGCTTCATAATGGTTGAATAGTCAGGTCCATTTGAAAAATCTGAAAGAATTGGCGGCCTGCCAAGACCACTCGCCAAATCTTTCAAATACGCAATCAGATCCTCATCTGAATATCTTTTAAATGTGCATTTTCGACACCAAGAGCCTCCCTTGAATTTGCCAACTGGAACTTTCCATTTGTGACCCATGGCACAAACAATACTTAATTTTGTATTGTTTCTAATTGGTGTTGGAAGTGGCCCTAAAAGTTTACCTTTTCTTTCGCGAACCATCTTTAAAACAAATTCAGCAGAAACCGGATCTCTCCTGGCACAGGTTGGGCACCCAGTGCCACCCCACTTAAGATTCCCAAACTTCGCTTCAAAGAGATGGTCTGATTTACATTTGACCTTAATTTTTGTGTGACAATTTTTGTATTGTCCACGCAATTCAAAACCCCTCTTTTTAAGTACGCTTTCGACATCGCTTTGTGAAAGAGGTCTCAATTTTTTATCTACCTTCAAAAGAAATTACCTGATCAGAGATCGCCACTCTATTTAGTGTATCAATAAATTAGGCACCAATTCTATCTCGGTTAAAATTTGTTTATTCTGTATTAATTAAAGAAATTTGAAATCTCGGTATTTAGTGCAATGGCTAAACGATGAAGCGTTTGAAGATTCGGACTATATGTACCGCTTTCTAGTTTTTGGTAGTGCCGATAATTGAATCCGTAATCCGCCATATCTTCCTGCGTTAATCCACGTTCCAGACGAAGGCGCCGAATATTGCTAGATAGTATCTTTAAAATTTTCCCATAATCTCGTTGAATTCTCATTATTTAACTATGATTGACACGATCTATAAGAACCACGTCCTATAAATTTCGTGGTCTTAGTTCCGAAAAACCATTGGCCTTGGAGATGGACTCCAAAAGATCAACTCCTACAAAAATTGGGCGGATACAATGACCTGTAACAGGTATCTTAGAATGTTGAGTTTGTGCTTCATATTGTTACTTTCAATTCAAGCGCGTGCAGATATTGGCTATTCAGTTGATGAATTGAACGCAATTTATGCGGGGAATGAGTTTGCTGCAAATTCGAAATTCAAAGGCAAACAAACAATTATACGTGGTGTCATTGACAATATATCCAGGGATGCTATTGGTGTGCCGACAGTCTATTTGAAATCAAACTCGCGAGGAATACTATCACGCGGAATTGCATGTAAATTTCTCAAAAAGGCAGAATCTCAACTCGAAAAATTGTCTCCAGATCAAATAGCTTTTCTTAAAGGAAGATTGATTGGTAAGGCTCCTATTGGCGGAGACTTGGTTGCAAAAGACTGTGAGCTAGTCTCATTGAAGGGCGACTTCAAATTTTCCGATATCAAAAAAATCAAAAAGCTTCAAGGTAGTCCTTCTGCTCCTTTCGATCTCAAGTGGGGTATGAGTCAAGAAGATGCAAAGAAGCTACTTTCAGGAAAGCTTAATTTCACTGGAGTAGAAGCCAAAGACTCGGCAAACATGAATATGGTTGGCGACACAATACAAAATTTTGAAGGTGAATTTGCGGGTTTTCCCTCTACGCGATCCCAATTAGAATTCTCTGCAGACGGTCTGATTTCTGTTGGGATTGAGATAGAAAAAAGACCTGGCAACACCGCAAAGGACACATTTGAGAAAGTATTACAAATGATCACAGCTAAGTATGGTCGACCTTCGAAGGAAATCAATCTCCAAGCATTTATTTGGCGCTATAATTCACACATTTACCTCTTGAGTTTCAATGCTGGGAATGATTCAAGCAGTTGGTTCGCTATGGAAGAAAATACTTTTTTAAAATTAGAAAACGCTCAAGACAGAAACAGCAAAGAATTACAGAAAAATCCTAAAGATCAAACTAACGATTTTTAATCTGTCTTTGAATCTGCTCCCACAAAAACAACCTTTATTTCGCTGGCCTCTGAAAAGTCTACGGTCTTATCAATTGTCTTTCTGCGAGCATCGCAATATTCCAACAGTGACAAATGCGCTTTAACGCGATCCCTAGGATTTTCCAGCAATTCAATATCTTGAATGAGCCGTTCGATAATATCGTAATCAAGTTCACGCAATCGTTCCGCAACTCCAAAGAATTCGGATCTTTTATTAGGGGTGCCTATTTTTCGGCCGCTGCCTTCCGGCTTGTTGCAACCCTTTGGTCTACCCATATCTTAATTTACCTACTTTAGAAAAAGTTCTTATTGCTTCCACATCTCGATAATAATACATCCTATCAGGATCAGTAAGCTTCCCACAAGATCATGGATTGGAATGGCAGATGACTCCCAAAAACAAAGCTAATCTCGGTGCATCGGCATTTTTAATTACTTACAGCAATATGACAGTTGATGAATGCCAATTTTTTTGGAACTCCGGCCTTAAAGATTACTTCGATATCGGATTAAAATTGCTTGAAAAAAGACTTGGGAAACCGAATAGCAATGGATTTGACGGCCCACTTTTTTCGGCCAGTCAGTTGAATGACCTTCATTTATATATAGAGGATATCTTAACCCTAATCGAGTCAGACCGTGTATCGTGTTTGATCAAGGCCTCAAATCAAGCCAAGGTTAGTACAGGCAACTTAAGGAACTCCAAAAGACCTGTTGACCAAATTCACAAATCGTTTTTAAACCCACAAAATGCAGCTTCATTTCGCTCCAATTTGTATTTAGCTCGAAGAAACCACAAAAAAGATTTCCTAATGAAAAGGAAATCAGTCAATCTCGAACAATTTAATGCCAAACTCCAATATAAAGACATCCGACTTTTTTCGAATAAGGTTTTTCGCAATATTCCTGGCGAAAAAAAAGTGCGCTATGGTGCTAATAAATTCAATGAAAGCGAGACTAGAGGAATTGCTGTCTTGTATATGATCGAGCTAATCTGGATGAATATAAAGCCATTTGTTAAAGGTGGAATCGCGAGTGGAGACCAACTTTCCACCTTCATGTCCTTAGCTTTGCAACTTCCTTCACTTTTGGATGAGTCCAATCGATTTCTTGAAAATTCAATGTCAGGGAAACTGAAGCGCAAACAAGGTAAGGATCCGATCAAACAGTTTATCTCATCGGAATTGAAGAATAATTCTCGCGTTAATACCAGCGTTCTTGCCAAAAGAGTCCTTTCTCTGTTTGACGAATCATCTAGCGATTTAGAGGACACACCTAGCCAGAGATCTATTGAGGATTTGATACGGAAAGTAAGAAAAAATTTACGCGGAACCGGTTCCTGTAAAAAGTAATAATATAGGCTTCCCTCCATCAATGGCTGGGAAGGGTGGAATGGTTTCTTGTCTTTCCCAGCCTCCAATCGGGAGGCAATATGAATCTAGAAAAACTCAAAAACAATCTGGAATCTAAACAACTAGAGGTAATCGATTTTTACCGAGGAATCGTCTTAGATCTCCTACAGCAAGAACTGGAGGGATGTGACGACTGGCACTACCTCAGGAGTCGACTGCTGAAGGCATTTGGCGATCGCGGCCTAGCTGGACGACTTAAGCAAGTATTGATTGCAGAGTTTAGCGAGGCTTCCAATGGATAAGCAAAATTCTAGTTTAGAAGTTCGACAGATCCCCTTTAAAGAAATTGCCGCTTTGGCTCAAAGCAGATGCCGCAATTTGATTCCTACTATTTTGCCAGAAGGAGTCGAAAAGTCTGGCGAATGGATATCAAGAAATCCTCGTCGAAACGACAAATCATTGGGTTCATTTAAGTTCAATTTAAACACGGGACTTTGGGCTGATTTCGCTACGGGAGACTGTGGAGGCGACATAATCAGCTTGATCGCGTACCTGGATCAATCATCGCAATTGAATGCGGCAAGAAAACTTATGAAAATAATGGGAGACAGAATATGAATCAAACTACAAGTAAGCCGAGATTAACTGCAGAGAACCGCGACATACCACCTAGTGTTTACCATCATAAAGTTCATGGAAAGCCACAAATTTTAGCGCACTATGCAAATGAAAATGATGAGACAGTTTTTTATGTCGCGATTTGGTACCCAAAAGGTAAAGACAAAATAGTTCTACCTTTCTGCTATGAGGCACAAAATGGCGAAGCTATTTGGACATCCAATTGGCCAACTAAAGCCAGACCGCTTTATCACTTGCCAAGACTGATAAGCAGATCAGCCAAGCCAGTTCTAATCGTCGAAGGCGAAAAGACTGCTGATGCTGCATCCTTGATCTTCACAGATCTTGTCGTGACAACAACATCAGGAGGATCCAATTCCGCTTCAAAAACTGATCTATTGCCTCTATGTGGACGCGACGTGATAATTTGGCCGGATAACGACAAGCCAGGGGAAAAGTATTGCAACAGGTTGACCGCACTTCTGTCCAAGATCGGCGTCAAATCAGTCCGTGTCGTTAACGTCCCTAAGACATTCCCTACAAAGTGGGACTTAGCAGATCCTCTACCTACTGGCGTTCAAGAGACCGATCTTTACGAGCTTATACAAAAATCTGAATCAATCGAAGTAATCGATACAGATCGCGAACTGAAGCTAACTAGCTTAGAGCACATCGTAGAAGAGCCAATTGAGTATATTTGGGAACCATACATTCCACGCGGAAATCTTACAATTTTTGATGGTGATCCCGGGACGGGCAAATCCACTCTGCTTTTAGCTCTAGCAAGTGCAATCAGCAATGGAGTTGGACTGTCACCAAATCATTTTCCTAAGGTTGGAAAAACGCTGTTTCTATCATGCGAAGATAGTTTACCACAAAGAGTGGTCCCAGGACTGAAAGCATATCAAGCCAATATTGAACAAATTCTTTGGTATGAAGATGCTTTCACTTTAGATCAAGAAGGGCTCCTGAAACTTAAATATACGGCGGAAAAATGGAAACCAGATTTAGTGGTTATCGACCCAATTGTTGCCTACATTGGCGAAAAAGTTGACACCAACACAGCAAACAAGGTTCGAGGTATCATTGGCCCTTTAGCAAAATTAGCTAGGAGTTTGAATTGTGCAATCTTAGCCGTTAGACATTTAAACAAGGATTCAAATGGCGGCTCGCTTTTGTATCGCGGTCAGGGCTCGATCGACTTTATTGCCGCAGCAAGGTCAGGAATGGCATTTGTGCAAAATCCAGAAATTCCGAATTCGAGAATTCTAGTTCACCACAAATCAAATTTATCTGCTTTGGGCCCCTCAATTGAATTTGAATTTCGAGAAGGCAAATTAAGTTACCTGGGAGCTAGCCAGTTGACCGCTAGAGATTGGGCAAACTGCAATCAAACGAATCGTCCTTTAAGAGAAATTGAGAAAGCCGCAAAAATTATCCAAGAAACTTTGGAAGAAGGGATTAGACCGTCTACTGAAGTGAAAGAGGTAGCCAAGAAGAATGGAATCACCGAAGGCACCTTTTGGAGGGCAGTCAAATCAGAGGGAATAATCCGTAAGAAAAGTGCTGGAAAGAATGGTTGCTGGACCATGCAAGCCCCAAAGGCTGACTAAAGCTATAACAATACAAAGAACCTGGGGGGGTGAACATAACAATCTTAGGCATCTTGCCAATCTTATAAGTATCAACATCCAACCAAAGGTTAGCAAGATGTCGAAGTTGTCGAAGATGTTGAAGTTTTGCCCCCAGAAATCAAAACCCATACGAACTAACGCGATCAAGAAGGGGCTTTAATGAACAATAAAGCGCTAAAGCAAGGCAATATTCATTTAAAAAATACTGGAAATCGAATATCTCAGAAACAATGGTCCTATATGGCCAAATCTGATTCCCAGCTCTTTGACAATCATTCTTGTTTATTATCCGCAAAGGAGGTCTCTCGGCTTTTAGGTGTGGCAGAAAAATCTGTCTACCGATGGGCCAAGGACTACAGAATCCCATGTATAAACATTGGACGATGTGTGAGATTTAGACCAGAAGACATAGAGGCAATTCGATCAGGAATGCGAGGTCTCAGCTAACAACTGAGGAATCAAATGAAGATTGAAAAAAGAAAACGAAAAACATGTGTGAGGTATCGCGCTCGCTTTATGATGAACAATTCAGAATTTAGGTCATCATGGCTTGATTCTGAAAAGCTCGCTAAAGACTGGGCCTCACAAAAACGGACTGAGATATTGGCAGGGCAAGTGAATACTGGAGTGGCTATGCCGCTTTCAATGTTCGCAGCGCTCTGGATTGAAAAGCATGTTGAGCCAAACAAAGAACACTCGGCAGGAATGAGAGACAAACAAGTCTTAAGACGGCATGTGTTACCTAAGTTAGGTCATGTGAAGTTGCGAAGCCTTAACACTCAGCAAATTGAATTTCTATTGGCTGACATCAAGCGAAGTGGTTTGATTAAACCAAAGACGATCAACAATTTGCTCGGGACAGTAAAGAAAATGCTCAACGATGCAGTACGGTGGGGAATGATCCAACACAATCCTGCATCAGCAATTCGACCGCTCAAGATTCAGCGCCAAGAAGTAACGACTTTTACCAGTGAAGAGACTCGAGTTTTGCTTGGGCATACTCACCAGCACTTCATTGAGGAGTATAGACTTATCGTCTTTGCGTTGAACACTGGCTGTAGGTTAGGGGAGTGTCTTGGTCTCGACTGGAGTAAGGTTGATCTTCAACAGGGTACCGCACTAATTGATTCCATATTTGATGGTAGCCTTCGGAAAGTCGTTATGAGAACCAAAGGCAAAAAGTTTCGCAAAATCCCTTTAAATGAATCCATTTGTAAAGTTCTTCGCGAAATGGCGCTTGATGGAAGAAAGGCTGAAAGCCCCCTGATCTTTTCAAGGATAGACTACGAGTATCTTTCACACGAGAAATTTAAACGAATATTGAAAAGTGCTGGCTTGGAAATGGCGTTATCAAGACGGGCAACATTCCATTCACTCAGGCATACATTCGCCAGTGAATTTATGAGGCAAAGTGGAAATTTATACGACCTTCAGCATATTCTTGGACATTCGACGATTACCCAAACGGAGAAATATGCGCATTTCGCACCAAGCCACATGTTTGGATTAACCAATCGTGTGACATTTGCAGCACCGGTAAGCAATCTAATTGCGATGACAAAACTAGAAACGAAAGTAATGTGATTTTTGTGCTATTGACGCATAGCTAGATGAAAAGGAATGAACACAGTTTGCCCCAAAATTTGCCCCAAATGGGCAATTTCAAGACCTAACTTATTGCTATTACAATGGAAAGTAATGGCGTCCCCAAGGGGATTCGAACCCCTGTATCCACCGTGAAAGGGTGGTGTCCTGGGCCTCTAGACGATGGGGACAGGACGAACAGATCTCTTGTTTAGGCGGTCGGGAAGATCGGGAAAAAAAGTGAGCCCGGATGGATTCGAACCATCGACCCGTACATTAAAAGTGTACTGCTCTACCAACTGAGCTACGAGCCCGTTCACCGTCCCTAAAACTTCGAGGGATCCGGTTGTACAAAATAGTCGGCTAAGGTGTCAACCGCAATCTGACCCTTAAAGCGAATAATCATAAATTCCTTTCACCTTGCCTTTTTCAGAGTCATTGATCCTAGCTGAATTGTTTGCAAATTTGCCCCACCTGACCTAGACTGGGCTTAATCAAGACAGCTTTAGGGAGGCATCCGGCATGACAATTATCAAACGCGATCGTAAAGATAGCGCTCTTGACCTTGTTAATGCCATCGATAAGCTTAATCCATTGTTAGCCGAGCAAGGCGAACACGATGCTGTCGTTGACCTAAAGAAAATCGCGTCTAATTTAAGAAAATCCGCTTTGGGAACAGATTTGTTTAATGCTTCCATTAGCGATTTGATTGATGCCTTTGAAGGTGATCATGAGCTTATTGCTTACACTCATCAGCGCAAAGACTCCAGCGAGTGGACTCCTGCTGAAGAGTTAGCAATCGCGAGTTGCCGAGTACTGAATTTAGCTCGACGCATGAAAGTTTGATTTAACCAATGCTCGAAGTGCACAGCGGCACTTTCATTGATTAACATAGTTTCCAAAAATTTTATTTTTTTCATTATTTATTTAAAGGAACCGTAGCAGCTATGGATCAATCAGATCAGCAAAAACAAGGGCCGTCCGAGAGCAGCCAGCCATCTGCAAAACAAAGAATTGAATTAGCCCGTGGAAAGAATGTTCCGATTGATTACTTTCTTTATTCTTGCTTAGAACACGAGCGCACACAACGCGCTCAATTTGGAGAAGATCAGCCTTCTGTTGGCCGTTGGCCATTTATGGTTGGGGTCACAGCCGAAAACCCTCCAGCCGATTTTGGCGTTCAACCACTTAAAACCTTACTCAATAGAATGTGTGGCTGGTATGCGGCACAGCATCCCGAAGTCGTCGAGGAAATCCCCCTAGACCACGAAGTACTAAATCAAATTGTGCCACCGTTTATGAAGTTCACTTTGGATTTGGCCGATTTAGTTTTACTTAAAACAGGAACTTCACTGCCGTCACACAACGCCAAAACAGACGAGAGTCGTGATTTGTGGGACGAAATTGCGACAATCCTCAAAGAGAGTTTTCCTGGGTACCACGGCTATTTTATTCGGTTTTTAAAATGGGCTTTTGCGGATATTGAGCCAGAAGAGTTTGAACCAGGCAGTTGCCCTCCAGTTGGCAAACACATGCCAAATTTCCGCGCTATTGCGAACTCTCAAAACCACGCTAGCCAAACTCAAAATAGCCAGCCTAGACATGATCGCGGTGGGCATCAAAAAGGTGGACATCAAAACAACAATCGAGGCCCTAACCAAGGTCATCGTGATAGTCGCGGACCGCGCCAAAACCAACACGGTTCAAATCAGAACAACCCAAACCACAAAGGTGGAAGTGGAGCCAACTTCAATCGCCCCCGGCCAAACACTGGTGGACCCGGCCAGCCAGCAGATGCTGATATTGAAAAAGCTGCATTGGCTGCCGTTGACACTGCTATCGAACGAATCACTAAAGGCGAGACTGACGAAGTGTTTCTAAAACCTATGAATAGTTTCTACCGAAGAATCCAACATCAATACGCGGTCGATAAAGGCTTCGAGTCATGCTCGGTAGGAGATGGAAACGAACGTGGCGTGAAAGTTTCAAAAGCTATCAAATAGGTTTTCAAATGACATCTGTCACGACACATAAAACTATTGTCATAACAGGTGCCTCTTCAGGCATCGGCGCGGCAACTGCCAGATTGTTTGCTAAACAGGGATGGCACGTTGTTTTGGGCGCGCGTCGCACTGAGAAGCTTCAATCTCTTGTTTCAGATATTAATAAATTAGGTATAGGAAAAGCCACTAGCTTCCCCCTTGATGTGACATCAAGAAAATCTGTGGCCCTATTTTGTCAAGAGGCCATCACGGCGTGTTCCGGACAAATCGATATTCTCTTAAACAATGCCGGTCTAGCTCTTGGTATTGCAAAAGTTTCGGAAGGATCTCTCGATGATTGGGATGCCGTAATCGATACTAACGTTAAGGGTGTTCTCAATATCACGCGCTCCTTGTTGCCTCACATCATGAAGCAACCTTCCGGACATATCATTAATTTGGGAAGCATTGCAGGATTTCTGGTCTATGAAGGCGGAAGTGTCTATGCCGCTTCAAAGCACGCCTTGCGCGCCATTACGAAGACTTTAAGGCTTGAGTTAAATGGTTTGCCAATTCGAGTTACCTCCATAGATCCTGGTATGGTGGAAACAGAGTTTTCTAACGTCAGACTCAAAGACGACGAGAAGGCCAAGGCCGTATACAAAGGACTAAAGCCACTGTCTGCGGAAGATATCGCTGAATGCATTTATTGGAGTGCCGCGCGGCCAGCACATGTCAATATTGAAGAAATCGTGGTGATGCCTATCGCACAAGCTGCTCCACACAAAGTCGCACGATCCAATTAGGACGATGCGACTGCCTTATTCATATCTCTAATATGCAAATCTCTTCAAAACGCATATCCAACTCTAAAGTAACCATTTCCAACGAGTTCTCTGTCTTTTGCGACCAAATTTCTTGCTGCTCCAAATCCTAAGCCTACGTTTAAGCCGCTATCCCACATCCAAGAGTATCCAAGCAAAAGCTGAGGACCAAACTCTGTTCGTCTCTTTCCGTCATATTTTAAGGTTCTATAAAGCATTCCTGTTTCTAACGAAATCCCTGTGTACGCCTTTTGAAAATATATCGGCACACTCAATGCAAACTCTGAAATACTGTCCGATTTACTTGCCTTCTTAGAGTCGCTGTCATCAGATGCATTCATTTGATAAGAGTAAGAACCATCAAGTTTGAGAGCAAAATTCTTGTGAAATGCATAGCTTCCAGAAATACTATAAATATCACCTAGTACTCCAAATGGATTTACTGCAACATTCCATCTTTTGTAATCCAATAGATATTCATGTCTGTCGCCATCTTTTACAATCTGACCACCAACTTCAGAAATTCCATTTTCCTCACTTGCAATTAAGTGATTTGAACTACCGAGATTCAACAATAGACTTGATATTAATACTTTGATTTTCATCTGTGCTCCTTGAAAGAAAAATGACTTACAAAAGCAGTCAGAGCAAAAGCCGGGCCAAAGAATTTTCTAACTCCTTTGGGACGCAGCCTATGGGAAACCAAAGCATTCAACAGGCGTATCCATCGAAAAACCAAAGACAATTTCAAACTGCAACTCTTTGGCTCAGGGAAATCAATCGTAGATCTTTATAGCCTCTTGTCATCACGTCGCGACAACCGGACTTGAATGTGTCATCAGACGCCCGGCACTTCGTCTCTAACCTGAAAAACGAAACATAGGTCTAAGTCAAATCAGTCGTGGCATAATTTTCAAATAAATTATCGCTTCAATATAAAAGTAAATTGTTGATGCAATTTCTGACTATTTAGCTAGTTAGATTTATTAATCCTCGATGTATGAGACTACGGAAATTCAAACTAGGTGTTCACTTTTGTTATAGAACACTTTCAGAGATATAATATGACGACGGATCAATTGACTTCACATTTCTCATTTCATCGGTTCTTTGAATGGCGAATAATTTTACTAACACAGTTTTACTCCTCTTTCTTCACCTAGTGCAGCAAAAGATCTTTGCGGCCGCTAGTGATGCAGAGGCCATCATCAAAAGACTCGATGGTCGCTACGACATAAAATGCAACAATGGCTCTAGAGAAATCGCAACAGGTCAGCAATTAGACTCTGGTGAAATATGCTTAACAGGAAACAGCAATGGAAGGTTTCAGATAAAATGTGAAGGCAGCACAAGAATTGTATATCCAGTCCATGCATCTAGCGGAAGAAAATATGGATCTGCAATGACGCCACCAGAATGCAACAAAGTTTCTCAAGCTGCCATCAATGGTGTGCTTTGTTCCCAGAAAGGAAATTGCAATTGGTTCTTAACCCGAATGACAGATGGGCATACACTTGGCACCCATGGCGATTTTGAATCCTGTTTGGTGGCTTCGGTTTTTACGAGACAATCCATTTCATGCGTCCCACAATCAGCAGGTTGGAACATCATAAATATTGTCACTGAGTTGCCCATTGGAAGGCGAATGGATGAAAGTGAATGCTTTCAAGTCCTTCGCACTGCGCGTGAAGGAGTCGTTTGTAGTGATGTTGGTGGTGATCACTGGTCCGTAAGTCGTATTGCCGATGACGTTGCGATTGGCAATCCTTCAACACTTCAACGTTGCATTTATGCGACCGACAATGCCTATGCAAAAAAAGTCTGTGTCCATGTTGGAGCAGATCGCTGGCAGGGAGTGGAAACAAACACCGAGACAGCCATTACCGATGTCATGTCACTCGAAGCATGCATCACTCAGCTTTAAGAAGCATCTGAAAAGTAAAAAACTAACGCCCATCGACTACACCAATGGCACGTTAGAATTTTCCTTGAAAAAATATCTCGATATAATCAATGCACAATCGATGCAATCATCATCGTCAAAATATGCAATGAATAGTTGTAGCATGCTTGACCATCAAACTTGAAAGTCACGGACTTTCCATCTGCTAGCTGAAGCACATATGTCGGTTTAATAAAGTGATTATTGGCAAAATCTTCTGATGTCACTAAACCTTTTACAACCGCGCCGTTCACTTCAAAGGAATATTCATTTTTTTGACGGTCAAGCCTTGTGAACGCAATTTTTGTTTGACGTTTTCCTTCTGGACTCAAATGCTCCACGATTCCACCAAAAACATTATTGGCCTTTTTGAAAATGGATTTTACATCCTGTCCATCACGACGCATAATCAATTCGCTAGTCCCAGTTTCTTCATTCACGCTTCCCCAAATGACAAAGTCACGGATTGATCCTGCCATCGCATGATCAAAAGCTTTCAATTCAATTCCTTGTTCGCCTCGAATTGAGCCAAGTCCATGCCCTTCCTCTGCTCGAATATTTGTAGAACCAAGACTCATGACTGTTGCAATCGCGGCTGCACCGACCATTCGAATCACCATAATTTCCTCCATTAAAATTAGCTGGTTAAAACTTTATTGAGAATCATTCTCAATAAATTAGCATGAGAAAATGTGATTGGCAAATAGAAAGTAGCTTAACTTCTTCCCTCTAACATGACCAAAAGTCCGATGAAAGTCAAAGTATACAAAATGGAAAACAGTACTATGTGATCTTTTAAAAATTTCTCGATTCTTGATCCAATAATTTTTGCCAACCAAGCACTCGCTCCAAATCGAATCGATCTTGAAATCATGACAAATGAAAAATATACAAACGCATTGAAATCAAATTTGACAGCTGCTTGAGTCCAGATTTTAAATTGCATAAATGAAAATGCTTGGAATAAAACTCCAGCATGACCGTGCTTCGTGTATACACCGTCAACAAATTCAATCATTGACTGCTGGACGAATGGAGTCGAGTGAAGGATTTGTGCCATCCATTCTGGATAAAGCAGATTGAGACCATAGCTTAAAAGTCCGCCAACTAGTGAACCAAAAAGGGACGCCCTAACCAATATCAACCATGAAGCAGGAGCAATGACCACTAGCAGACCAATGATAAAATCGGGCGCGATAAACCAAAATGTTGCTTCAGCAATGGCCCATGTAAACACGATTACCTGCCCAGATTGACTCAAAGAAACAGTCTTGAGTCTTTCATGAACACGATGATTCAGTTCAGTGTATGTCATGAAACAGACTTTCAAAGTGGGTATCAGGCTTCCAATAGACACAGACCCTAATTTATAAAATCAGGGCACTATGGAAGAAAATAAAATCTAAAAGTGAAGAAATATTATGCGAGTTACTTGCCGCCCAACCTAAAATACGCAACGCCTTTTTCTACTTTTGAAGCATCGCTACCTACATTGGCACAATTGTTACTTACGCCTGGCCTGTCTTCCTCTTGGGTAAACCAGTTTCGACACCAATAGTTGGACTGTATATATGTGGAACCCGTGTTAACAGACCTACCTCCTATAGTCTCGTTGGTGGCAGTGGTCAGGGTCGTATATTTTCCATTTATTGAAGTAATCTTCCAATGTTTTGTTCCAGACCAAAGGTTGGTATTAGGATTCCAAAAGTCAGCGTATAAATGAATAAAATAAAATTCGTTATTTGGCGCCCTCCACAAACTGCTTACAGCAAATTTATAGGAATCATTGCCAGAAAGCTCCAAACCAGACCGAGCCATAGGGGAGTTCCCTGGTGCAGAATAATTTTCACAATTACTGGCTAAAGAAGAGCTAAATCTAGAAACTGCTGCATCCACATATCGAATCGTATCTTTTGATCTGTCTGTAACGACTAAAATCTGACTATCTAGAACATTACCAGCAAATTGCTTCCAATCTTCCTTTTCAAAACCATCAGGTGGCAATGAAAATTCGCCGACACTTTGTGCTCCCAATGTCTTGCAAGTTGAAGACGATTCTATTGTATTTTGATCAGGATTACTTGCTGAAATGGGTGTGTCGTTATTGAAACAGCTTCTTAAACATACGAATTGATTATCCCGTGTTTTTGCTAAAAACTGATGGCCTTGGTCCGTAATTACGACAAGATCCTTTTCTTTTGAGGTCCCAGTCCTCGATTTGCAACCAAAACTAAAATTTAAAAATCCAATTGAGACGACTAAAAAAATAATCTTATTCATTAACTTTTACCCCCAAAAATAAATCAACATGTACTCAAAAACTAGGCTGTTCAAGCTAAAACAAAAATAGAAAAAACCTAGCTTCATAATTGTATCTTATCAAACAGCTCAAAGTCTAGCATCCGCCTTGAGTGCAATTTAACTTACAATCACCGACTAGATTATAATGCAATTCGATTCACTAGGAGATAGTTGCCTGGCAACACTTCAAGGACGCATACAAATTTGTTCTGTTTAAAACCTTTGAGAAGAATTCTGATTAAAAAGAGCAATGTGAAAGCTCAATCGTTGATGAAATTCAACCCTCGCCTCTGTAGAGCCAAATGATCTTGAGCTAAGTGCCTCGCCCATTTCAAATTTTTGAGGTACCAATCCACTGTTTTTCGAAGGCCGGTTTCAAAGGTCTCTTCTGGCTTCCAGCCAAGCTTTGAGGCTATTTTAGAAGAGTCGATTGCATACCTAAAATCATGGCCTGGGCGATCTTTTACAAATGCAATATGCCTTGCATAGGTCTGACCGCTGGAGCAAGGTGCCAATTGATCCAAAATTCCACAGAGTTTATTCACAATATCAATATTTCGAATTTCGTTGTTTCCGCCGATGGCGTAGGTTTCGCCAAGATTGCCTCTTTCAAAAACTGAAATGAGGCCTCTGACGTGATCATCGACAAAAAGCCAATCTCGAATGTTTGACCCATCGCCATATACAGGAAGATTCTTACCATCCAATGCATTCAATATCATGAGTGGAATCAATTTTTCTGGAAACTGATATGGTCCATAATTATTGGAACAATTGGTTATTAAAATTGGTAGGCGGTAGGTTTCAAACCATGCCCTCACTAAGTGATCACTAGATGCCTTTGAAGCAGAGTATGGAGAGTTTGGTTTGTACATGGAACTTTCACTAAACTTCCCAGTCGCTCCCAAGGAACCAAAAACTTCATCGGTTGAAATGTGTAGAAACCTAAACTCAGACTTCTTATTTGAACCTAGTGAACTCCAGTAGACTCTTGATGCCTCCAACAAATTAAACGTTCCCAAAATATTTGTTTTGATAAAATTCTCAGGTCCATCAATGGATCGGTCAACATGAGTTTCAGCCGCTAAATGAATCACTCCCGTCGGTTGAAATTCGTTAAAGACTTCAACTACAGCAGATTTTTCACAAATATCTATTTTCTTAAAACTATATTTTGGAGAGGTTGAAGACACGCTGTCCAGTGCCTGTAGGTTTCCGGCATAGGTTAATTTATCTATGTTTAACAGGTTCCAATCCGGTCGTTTTGCAACCAGCATCCTAATGAGTGCAGATCCAATAAATCCAGCGCCACCTGTGACAATAACATTCATAAAAAGCCTTTAAGTGAGACCAATCAAACCAGCAAGATCAACTTCCAGTTGCTTCCGCGGTCCATTCACCTTTTGGTAAAATCCTTTTTGCCAACCCAACAAGAACACGACCAGGGCCAATCTCCAGGTACTTGTTGACACCGGATCGACTTACGTTTTCGATGGTTTGAATCCATTTTACCGGGCTATCGATTTGTTTAATGAGATATTCTGGACCGTACTCAAGAGTTACTTCCGCCGTTAAATTTGGAACCATCGGATGTTTTGTTTGGTGAAATTTTGTAGCAGAAAGCAAAGGCGCCATTTCATCTCTGGCTGGGGCCATCATGGAGGAGTGAAACGGTGCTGAAACTTGCAACTTAATGAATTTCACCGACTCCTTTACAAATGTTTCCTCCAAACGCGCCACGGCTTTGGCATGCCCAGCGACGACAAGTTGCTGGGGGCTATTATAATTCACAATTTCGACTGGCTCTTTTTCCTTTGTTGCGTCTTTGCAATAGCCTTCGAGCAATTTTACGTCACAAGATAGAACCGCAGTCATGGCGCCGACGCCTTCAGGAACCGCACGTTGCATAGCAAGTCCTCGGTTTCGAACTAAAGAAATTGCATCCGAAAAGGCAAGCCGGCCCGCAGCAACCAGTGCAGAATATTCGCCTAGTGAGTGGCCAGCAAAAAAATCCGCTGTTTGTCCTTTCTCTTCGACCAATGCGCGCCAAGCCGCCACGCTGACTGTGACAATCGTTGGTTGCGTGTTTGCCGTTAATTTTAACTGATCTTCGGGACCCTCAAAGCAAAGTTTTCTTATGGATATTTTTGAAAAATCTTCGGCCTCTTCAAAAGTCTTGGATAAATAAGGAAAGTCACTAAGCAACTGCTTTCCCATCCCAACATACTGACTACCTTGGCCTGGAAACATCGCAAGCAGTTTAGAATCAGACATAAAATCCCCTTTCTAATTTCAATGACATCAATTTTGCATTTACCATTCTCATTCGCAGCAAATACTAAAAAACGAGTGCAAAGCCTACATTAAATCTCTTGTAACTATAGGGCTCGTATTTTGATTCATCTTCGAACGTTTTTGGGGGGCGCCCAAGGTATGTTTTCCACGTCTGGGAAATATTAAACGCCAAATGACTTGCCATCGGAATGCTAATCCCAACATAGTAGAGGCTAAGTAGTGACGCTGAGTCGTCAAATTTTTTCTCGGCAATGGAGCGGGTCCATTTATCATACCCCAATCCAACACCAGCAAATGGCGTTATCGGAATTCGAGAAGGAATCCGTACGATCAGTGAACCTTCTGGACCATAGATTGTTTCCTTTTTATCGTCCCAAGCTTTTGTGTAGTAGGACCCAGAAATATTCCATCCAAGCCATCGATAAATGGGAAATGAAAAGCCTAGATTGGCAGAAAATGATCGCCCGCCAAATCCCACTCCCGCAGAGATTCCAATATCGCCATCATCAACATCACCTGCGTGGTCTCGACCTGTATCTGCCGCTGCTTCGCCGTTACCCTTTTTGTTTGTTCTCGGATCCCAGGCTTCAGGAGGTAAAGTCTTCGATGGAGGAGGAACGGGTTTAGCTTGGACCTCAGAATCGGAATCAGACATATCCGTTGGTGGTTCAGGAGGAAGGATCTTAACTGATTTTTTTGTAGAAGATCCACTTCCAGGAGTCGTTAAGTCTTCTTCGATAAATTCATTCTGCGAAGCTGGGGCCTGAATCGCGTTTGCATTAGGATTTACAGCTGAGTCGTTTGCGTATCTTTTTTTTCCTAGAATTCGTGCGGCAAAATCCTGAGCAAATAGGGGAGTCAGCTCTGTATTTACCAAAGCTGTACATCCAATAGCGACTATTATTAGTCTTTCATAAAAGAACATCCATGCTCTCCTAAATGAATTCATTGAGAAAAAAACAAAAACCAAATACCAAAACAGGCTCAATTCACGACTTTCTGAGAAATTTTACCGAAAATACTTGCACCAGACTGATCAAGCATTTCAATTTCAATGGTATCTCCTACCTTCATAAAGGGGGTGCTTGGCTTTCCTGTATCAATCGTTTCAATCATTCTCACTTCGGCAAGGCAACTTGATCCTCGAGCTCTATCTTCATTTGAAACCGTACCACTACCCAAAATTGTCCCTGCTGTGTAGGCTCTAGTTTTACAGATATGCTCGATTAGCTCAAAAAAGCTAAAATGCATTTCTGGGCCTGCATTTGGATCACCAAATTTTTTGCCCTTGTAGTGCGTCACTAGAGGTAAATGTATACGGCCGTCTTTCCAGGCAGCACCCAATTCATCCGGAGTTATAGCAAATGGACCAAAAGCTGAGGCGGGCTTGCTTTGAAAAAAACCAAAACCTTTCTCAAGTTCTGCTGGAATCAGATTCCTTAGGGAAACATCGTTAACAATAGTAATAAGGCGAATGTATTTGTGGGCATCTTCTTTTTTTGTTCCTTGAGGTGTATCTGCTAAGATGACTGCAACCTCAGATTCAAAATCACATCCCCAGCTTTCGTCAGCTAAAAAGATAGGGTCCTGTGCACCGAGCATAACGCTTGATCCGCCTTGATAAATCAAAGGATCTGTTCGAAGTGTTTTGGGCGGCTCGGCATTGCGAGCCTTTCTTACCAATAGTACGTGGTTAATATACGATGACGCATCGATCCACTCGTAAGCTCGAGGTAGGGGTGCTGCCATTTGAGATACATCCACAGGAAGACCAGGGATTTTCTTCGAGTTTATATCATCAAAAAGTGTTTTTAATTTTGGCTCGACCTCTGCCCAATGATCAAGAGCCCACTGAAGATTGGGAGCAATAGTTGAGGCATCGGCGTAGGATTTATTGTCTTTCGATACAACGACTAATTGACCGTCACGTTTATTTTTTGATTTGAGTGTTGCTAGCTTCATTTGGATCTCAATCCTATTTTTATTGAATTTTTCTAGTCGTTTTTATCAAGTTGAGTCGCAATTTTAAGCTGATGAATCTCATCTTTTGTTAATTGACGATAATCACCAGGCATCAGCTTTTCAGTCAACCTTAATTCTCCAAAACCGATTCTGATCAACTTCACAACTTTTTTATCGAAATGTTCGAACATTCGCCTAACTAATCGATTACGGCCCTCATGCACCGTTACCATGTACCAAGCACCTTTACTTTGGCCCAAGTTCGTCTTGTGCACAAATGCGACTTTAATGTTTTTTACAGGACCATCCTCTAAGGTCAATCCCTGGCGCATTTTAGAAAGTTCTTCATCGGTGAGTGGCTCTGAAACCAATACTTGGTACTCTCGAGGAATATGATACTCGGGGCGACATAATCGGTAATTTAACTCACCGTCATTGGTCAGTATCAACAGACCCTCGGTTCGATAATCAAGTCGCCCAACCGGAGAGACTAAAAATTTTGTTTTTGCGATTTTAGGTAAATCATAAATGGTCGTTTTGTCATTGCCTTCGTCCGATCTGCCAGTGAGGACCATATCTGGTTTATGGAGTAGCCAGTAAACTTTAGGCGGAGCCGCATGAACAACAGACTTTCCATTCACGACGACCCTATCATTTTCAGGATCGATCTTTGTCCCTAATAATGTGACTTTGACCCCATTTACTGCGACGCGGCCTTCTTCAATCCATCGCTCAGCCTCGCGCCGAGACGCCATTCCAAGATCTGCAATATATTTTTGAAGTCGAATTTGGGGCATGAGGGTCTACTTTTCAAAATTACTTAAATTCATTAAATATCTGTCGAATCCGGGAATTACAATGTCTAACGTCTGTCAGTCACCAGAGTCACTCGATAGAATTTTTTCCTTAACCTCCAACGGATCTATAGGAAGATCTTCAGATGCATCCAAGTGATCCGCTGATTTTGGTTCAATAATTAACTCATCATTGAAACTGTCAATATCTTCTAAAGCGGCACTCGCTCCTACAATTGCTCTTTCTTCATCCATAGTCTCGTCACTATGGTCCAATTTTAAAGGGACTTCAAAAGCAACTTGGCCTTCATTGAGCCGATTCAGCAGGTCTCCGGCCAATTCTTCAATCAAATCTTTCGGAACCGCTTGATCTCGATCTCGAGATATTGCACTCATTCGATCCTCGTCGGTAATATCCTCTAAGGAATCACGAGCCATATCTGCCAATATATCCGCGGGAACTGCATCCATATCTGCCGTGTGCCGATCTGATAATTCAGTCGGGGAATTTGAAAGATCGATGACGTTATCACTTTGAGTTACCACCTCTGCTACCGCAAATGGCGTCGCCTCTAATGCAAGAACATCAAGATTTCCTTCACCTAGATTATCCGTATACTCCTCGTCCCCAATAAATTCCTCTGGATCTACACCTTCTTGTTCGGCCTCAAACTGAGCAATTTTTTCATTTGCGGCCTGAATCACATCGGAAGGAGTTTGAAAGCTTTCAAGAGGTGGTAAATCATTCAATGATCCCAATTGGAAGACCTTTAAAAACTCATCTGTTACACCAAACAGCATAGGACGACCTGGAATTTCCTTACGTCCAACGCAAGTTAATAAATTTCTCTCAATCAATGTTTTAAAGATGGACCCAGCATCGACACCTCGAATAAATTCGACCTCAGCACGAGTCACGCCAGTCTTATTTGTCTTTTGACGATATGCGATGACGGCCAATGTTTCCAAAGACGCTCGGGAGAGTGGTCTAGGTCTCGATGAGAACTGCTTTTCCATTAAGGATTTTGCAGCCGTTGTCGTCTGAAACTGATAACCCATTCGTTTAATATATTTTAGATGAAAACCTCCAGCCCGATCTCGATAATGCTCAATCAATTCATCAAGGGCATCTTGAACTTCTTTTAGATTGTGCCCCTGCTCATGCAGCAGTTCGTGAATTTCAACGGTTCTCAACGGCTTGGGTGACGCAAATATGATCGCTTCAATTTTACCTTGTATCGTTAACTCTTCTGAGAGGGTAAGTGCACCGGATTCATCAGACGCTTCAGCGCTATGATCTACCGCACCTTCCAGACCTTGGCTATCCAAGTCCTGACCACCATTCTCGCCTTCAGATGTCAAATCGAGTGGAAGCTCCCTTTGACTATCAGCTGCTTCTAGTTCGGCTAAAAACTCTTGATTCAAATCGTCGTCCAATACATCGAGTGAGTCAGGGCCTGCATCGCTTATTTTATCACTCAATAATGACTCAAATGCTTGCACCGCTTCAGTATCATGATTTTCAAAAACCGGCTCTCCGGTACTTTGATCTGTTTCTACAACAAAAGAAATCGACTCCACATCGGTGGCTTCAGTCTCATGATTGCTGGGCTTAGGGTCCTGATTTTCTTGATCGATCGTCATGATTCGACCTCCGTTGTGTCAGAGTCAAGTTGTGGGGGCGACAAAAGATCTGCCGAGAGTGAGAAATCAGACTGATCTTCATCTTTTTTGCTATCTATGCCTTTAAAAAATTCATCGGAACCACTTAGATTTGTACCAGCAGCAGCCGAAATAGGAGTCACAATAACATATTCTTTACGACGCTCGGCCTCCGCATCATCTTCGTCTTTTTGATTTTGAAGCTCAATCTCACGCTGTCGATCGCGATCAAGCTCAGCGTTTTTTCGATATTTTCTCGTCGATTCAATGCGATCAACATCAATTGTTTGTGCTGAAGGATCTTCAGCATTATGAATTTGCATCGTCGCTGTCTTAACAGGAAGTAGACTCTCATCCAAATCTCCACGATAAACCCAAAGTGGGCCCATCATATCCTGCTGCAGAATTCGCGTGACACCTTGTTTGGATAGCTCGAGTATTGCCATGAAATGTACAACCATGTCATAGCGACTGCGAAATTTATTGTAGAGCCCTTGAAACATTCCGTAACGAACTGTTTGAATGTACTCAGAAAATCGCTCTATCGTGGCTTCCAATGTAATCGAGTGGGTTTTTGCCTCGATCTTGCTTGCTTTTCGGTCTGCCAAATCTCTCAGAGTCTGTTCGTACATCACGATCAATCGAGCAGGATCTCCCTCAAGTGGCGTGACAAGATCCTTAAATACTTCTGCCAACCTTTCGGGCTCATGACTGGTTTGAATTTCAACACCCATTTGGGGAGTTTGAGAAAACCAGTCTGCGGCTCTGCGAATCATTTCGTATTGAAGCAGCCGCTCTTGAAGCATTTTAACGGGATCTTCCTCTTCGCCATCTTCACCAATGACTTTTCGCTCTTCGGAAGGCAGCAAACCTCGACTTTTAATCTCGATAAGCTGCGCACCCATGGCTATAAATTCACCTGCTTCCGCAAGATCATCATAACGAACGAGTCGCAGGTAATTCAGATATTCTGAGGTCAAACGAAAAATATCGATCGCAAATATATCGATTTCGTGAACCCTAATAAGATGCAGCAGAAGGTCCAAGGGACCTTCAAACCGATCAAGTTTTACAAAATATTCAGACGACACAAACCCACCGCCCCAAAAAAGGCATCACTGCAAATGTCAACAATTCCATCTTTAAAGGAACAACGACATAAAACAAGTAGCCAGCGAATTTATTTGGACTTTCTCTTCAATCTTTAGTTATAACCGTCTGACGCTTGGCTGTCCATCCAATTTCAATTAAAGCGCCGGTAAAATGAGGGACTTTCATCGACCTTGGATGGAAAACTGGTTGATCTGGATTTGGGATCAAAGATCGGTTTCAATAGATTTACCTTGTTATGCCTGATTTAAAACTGCAACGGACCTTGGCGCCTTTAAAGTATGCCTCAAAAAAAACCAATTGAACAAATTTTCACCAAAGCAACTTCCTTGAGCAGTGCGACTTTGCTGTGGAATTATATAATCAATACTGTGGATTGTTTCGCTCAACCTTTGAGCAGCACGCTTTTGAAGCAATTGGCAACTGTGGATATTCGTGTGGAAAACTCATCAAAGCCCTATTGGGAGCTCATTTCCGAGGGTGTTAAACCTGATAAATATTTGCCAATTCGCAAATTTCGCAGCCAAAATCCAATTTCATTGGCTACCCCAGAAACTAGTGAGACGCAGCTCGTTTTTCAATCAAGTGGCACCACAACCTCCGCTCATTTGCGATCGAAAAGTGGCTTTAGCGGGCAGGGTGCGGATTTTTACAGGCTCGCATGTTTGAAATCCTTTGAGGCCGTTTTGCGCCTGACCTCAGGCCATGAAGATTTTGTCGGCATTAGCGTTGTGCCGACTGTCAATCAATGGCCCGACAGCAGTTTAGCAAGGATGGTCCATTGGTTTTCCGAATTCTGGCCAATTGAATATGCTGATTATTTAGATGCAGATTCTCTTTTGAACATTATCAAAGGTTGTCATGAGACCACCAAGAAGCCTGTGTTTTTGTTTGGAACTGCATTTCATTTTATTGACATGATTGATCAAGCTGGCCTTCGCAAAATCCCCTTGCCAGAAGGCAGCCTCATATTTGAAACAGGCGGAACTAAGGGACGCACCAGGACAGTACATAGACCAGAACTTTATCAGATGCTGTCGTCCTTTTTTGTGACTCCAATTGATAAAATCGTTAGCGAATACGGCATGTGTGAACTTTCAAGCCAAGCATACGATTTTGTACCTTTGGGAAAAACGAAATCATTGGCCGATAGAACCTTTAAATTTCCAAATTGGTGCATGCCTATGGTGATGGACGATCCGTCCATGGCCTCAGAATCAGGCATAGGTGCGTTAACACTTTGGGATACGGCAAGAATCGATATTGGGATTCCTATTCAAACGGAAGATCTAGTTCATTTAAACAGCGATGGGTCGTTTCAACTGCTGGGAAGGATTGAAACAGCGCCCTTAAAAGGCTGCTCCTTAAAAGTCGACGAGGTTAAAGGTCAAATTGAGCAAAATGAAGGAGCACAAATCTCTTTAGCAAGGGAAGGAATAAACCTTACAGCGATTCCGAGCATTGATTTGATATTGGGATTCAGTCCAGAAAAATCTGCCAAAGTATTGCAATGGCTTCAGGGCCTGACAAAAAATCTCCACCTCTTTGATGCATTAAAAAAAGAATTGGGATCCCCCACACTTGCCGAATGGGCAATACACGATTTCAGTTGCGGCATTCCTCTGTCAAATGCAGCTATGAAAATAGCCGCAGAAAAGGCCTTTGAAGGTCGAACAAAAATTGAATCGAGTTGGATGATCATACCACCTTCAAGCCACTCATTTGCTGCAATTCATGCATTGGCGATACTTTGCTGCATTGACGTTCGAATAAAAATACGTCGGCCAAATATCCGCGGAGCTACACCCGAACAGTCATCATCATTCGATATTATGATGAATGACGCACAAAAGTGCGGGATTACTGTCGATGTTTTGCCGACAGATTGGAGACTCACCTCAAAAACGCCGTCCAATGATGCTATCTTGTTTTTTGGAAGCAATGAAACAATCGAGTCGATCTCAACTTACTGCACGGGTACAAGGTATGGGATGGGCAACGCAATCTCAATATCAGTCACTACTGAAAAAGACTGGACTCATAAGTCCGAGGATTTCACAGTTAACTTAATCCGCGACCATTTTGCGCTCAGGCAAAGAGGCTGTATGGCAGGGCGCTTGGCAATCATTATTGGCAATGTGGATCTAGAATTGATTCGCACTTTTCATCAAGATGTAAATTTACTGCTAGATGATTTGGATTCCCTGTCAAAGCAAGATAAATCAGGTCGCGCACTCGAAATCGTTAGATTGTCTCAGCTTGGTGGGAAATGGATTGGAGATTCAACAAATAAAATTACGACAGTAGTTTTTCAAGACTCTCCGTTTATCAGTGAGATGTTGCCAAGACATGAATTGGTTTTTGTCGTATTCAATAGTCCCAATCATTTTGGATTAACTAGCTTATTGCACGATTTAAATGGCGATCTGAAACAAATTTCAATGAGCCAAAACGTTGTCCCACCAAAGCTCACTTCAATCAAGACTGTTCCCTTAGGATGTTTAAATAGCCCTGTTTTAGACGGAACTCATTTCGGCAAGAGTTATTTTGCCAGTGAATTGTCTGAAAATTCCAACTAAAAATTACACATTAGAAACGCTAAAAGATTTCGATAACTCGAATCTCGCCCGGATGCAACGATAAGCTACCGTTTTTTTGCTGCAGTCCCCTATTCTTTCGAACTAATGATCTATTACTAGACTCGGATAAGTCGGTTGTTTTAATGGTTATTAGAGTAAACCATGTTGAACGGCTAATTCAACTAGCAATGAGTAAATTAGATGACGCACGCAAAAAATACCATTCAGGCACTATATGCGCTGGTGTGTGCATTGGGTCAGCAGGAATATAATTGTCTGGATGACCCAAGGTATTGGGGAAAAAGTAAACAAAAACAGCAAAAATGAAGACGAATACAAAAAAAGCGTATAAATCTTTAACGAAAAAATAAGGATAAAATGAAATTTTATCGCCACCGCTTTCAGCACCCAACGGATTTGTTGAACCATCTTTGTGTAATAAAGCTAAGTGAATGATTGTTAAACCAGCTATTACAAAAGGTAAAAAAAAATGTATACTAAAAAATCTATTTAAAGTAGCATTATTTACCGTAAATCCTCCCCA
>JAPLFV010000250.1 GCA_026390495.1 Pseudomonadota bacterium
ATTCAGAAGAGTTCCAAACATTTGAAAATATTTGTTCTGACTTCGGACTTTGATAAATTGCAGATTGTGCTGAGTGAAGTTAGAAAACAAAAAATAGATGTGCTTCTTGAGAAAGATCCATACTTGGATCGGAAGACATTAAACTGTTTTTCAGATTTAAGTGCAGCGAGTCAATTGGTTGTTCAAGGCGGAATTGATCAGAAAGTGGCAAATACAGTTGCAAGAACAGCAGAAGGAATGGTTGCGAATTTATTTGATTCTGAACTTGCGATCGCGACTCTATCTCGAATGGTTAATCATGACCCTACACTTTATGACCATAGTGCTTCCGTCGCGATGCTTGGGGCCATCATTAGCAAAAAGTGTCTCACGACACCTGTGTTGAAGGCCCAGATACCGGTGATTGCACAGTGTGGTCTTTATCATGATGTTGGGAAGACTTGTGTCCCCAGTGGAGTTTTGAATAAACCAGGAAAATTTACGCAAGAAGAATTTGAAGTGATGAAGACTCATGCGTTAGAGGGCGAATTGGAGATATTGCGATTGATTGAAAATAAAACTGCATCAATCGATCCAATTTGCGCGCGAGTGGCAGGAGAGCACCATGAAAAGTTTGGTGGGCATGGGTATCCCAGGGGCTCAAAAGGGCGTTTAGAGGATAATCAAAGCTCTGGCATTCATTTGTACTCTAGAATTACGACGATTGCTGATGTCTATTCTGCACTGCTGATGAAGCGAGTCTATAAACCACCCATGAGTGCTGCCGACGCCTTGAAAATCATGTCGGATGCAGCTAGTAAAGAAGACTTTGATCCAGATATATACGGTCGATTTTTGAATCAGGTCGTGCTTTCCATGAAGGAATTTCAAGAAAAAATGAACGAGAAGAAAGTTGATACAAAGGGGCGAATACTCATGAGAGATGAAAATGGAAAGCTCATTAAGGCCTCTCCGAAATAGTAATTATTTCTCTTAGTAAGAGAACGATGCCTATATATTAACACAGTTAAATTGACGCCACCCTTCTCGTGGTGCTGTCCTTGGGACTCTCCTAAATTTTTTGATCAAAAGCTATCTCATTTTAAATTTAGGTAAACCAATGCACCAATGCTTCCTCCGGCGATAAGAGTCGCCAGCAAGCCAAGCGTTGTTATAAGTGCAAATCGTCCCCGATTTACGGTCCAGAGGATAGCAATCTTTGCGACAATTCCCATACAGACAGCGATACTAACAGCTAGAAATGCACCAGAGTCTGCCAGTTGCCCTTCTGCATTGAGAGCCATTGTTGCCATTGACGTACTGTGAAGTTCCAATACACCTCCGAGAGCAGCTAGGGCGAAAACCCCGCGATCGTCGGCGAGCCTGTGCGCCATAGCAATGCTCGCGAGAGCCAATGAGAACGCTGCAGCAAGTTTCAGCGCTGCCTTAAACTCTAAAGGATTAGTAATTTTGACACTTTTATTTTGCACTGTAGATTCTATGTTGCGCTGATAGAGCCATGTGATAGCTCCCCCTAAGATCGCCATGCCCATCAGCGGCGGAAATAGGTGAAATCCCATTTTTGGGTAAATGCCCAATGCCAAAACAAGCAGTTCCGTTATCGTTGCAATCTGGGCAAACATTCCTGCCGTAAATGCAAAATCCTTAAGCTCTGGCTCTTTGCGCACTTTCTGCGACAGATCAAAATATAGCGCGGTACTGGAAACCAAACCTCCAAGAAACCCAGTAAGTGCAGCCCCATTTTTCGGTCCAAAAACTTTTAAGGCAATATACCCAGCGAACTGGATTAACGACAACACGATTAGGATGAAAACAAAACGCCTAGGATTGAAGAGTAACCAAGGGTCAACTGGCTCATTTGGTAAGAATGGTGCTACCACAATCGTCAGTACCATGATGATCGCGGCAGCGTGAAGGTCCTTTGATTGAATTTGAGTCGTACTGAATCGGTGCAGTTGCTCACGGGTCAAAAGAATAATCAATACGACCACCCCTAGGATTAGGGTCAGGAGGGGCTGGGATTTGGCAAGATATCCAAGGCCAAAAACGACTGCGCCAGCAATTTCTGAGGTTAAGCCAAGATCTGGATGGCCTGACTTCGCAGCAGTAGTGCGCCAATAACCAATTACAATCAACGTACCAACAAAGAATGCAATTGAAGCAGCTATCAATCCCGAGGAAATCTCTGCTGAAATACTACCTAGTAGTCCTAATAACATAAACGAGCGCACCCCCATGGCCTGAAAAGACCGTGCTTTGCGTCGTTCTCGTTCGATTCCTACTAGCATTCCTATTGATAATGCGATAACGAATGGTTGTATCAGTTCCAACATATTGCCGTTAGGTAGCTCCATAAAAAAGGGGATTGGTTTTGCTAAGGTCGACAATTTTCGAAGTGAAAGTACCTAAATGTTTAATTCTCCTCAAGACAGCTTACAAATAACACAATGGTATCAACATTGAGTCGATACTTTCAATCAAGGTTGCATATATGTCAGCAAGAAAACATCGATATAAGCATGTACAGGGGAAGATCTGCATTGAAGTTCGCGTTAAAACGCCATTTCAACTCTTTGATGCGAGAGACCCGGCACCGTTTAGAGATAGGGATCTTGACGACGATTTTGTTGAATACATTGTCTCATGTATGCGCGAGTTTTCCTATAAAGCTCCGGTCAAAATTCTTATTCACATCGAAGATAATAGTCCCAAAGATTTGACGTTTGATGCTATCGGTGAAGCTATTCAAAGTTACTGGGCTTATCAAATCGAGTTATTTGAAAGCGAGTTAAAGAGCTTTTTCAAACGAGCTCAGCTGTTTATGCTAATCGGTGTTGTGTTTCTGGTCGCTTGCATCACGGTCGCACAGAGCATCTCTGTGCCAAATAATCATGGGCTTTTAGGCGTTCTACGCGAGGGCATTGTGATTTTTGGTTGGGTTTCGGTGTGGAAGCCAATCGAGCTATTACTGTTCGATTGGTATCCGCTTTTTGAAAAGCTTCGATTGTACCGGAAACTTCTAAAAACTGAAGTTGAAACAGTTATTGCCGATCAGCAAGTCATGTAGATAGTCGATGGCGCAAAACGCCAGCGACGTGTCCTGAATGGCGAAAGCCTTGAAGGATCTGTTATGTGATTTGTCAAACATAAGATAGGTTTGTCCAGTGTTCAGGGGGCTCCGCCAAGTCAATGAATTCCAACCAAATACAGAGGTTCTTTCATTTTTGGGTGTTTATTTTTTGCCTGACCATTCGTGTGCTAACATGGCGAAAATGACGTCGTCCACCCACTCATTCTTAAACCAAAGACTCTCGCGATGATGGGCTTCCTGGCGCATTCCGAGACGATTCATGAGATGCATCGACGGTCGGTTTCTTGGGTCAACGGATGCCTTAATACGATGAACTTTGAGTTCCGTAAAAACAAAATTGAAAAGTGCATTCAGTATTTCAACAGCAAATCCATTACCTTGAAACGTAGGTGCTATTGTGATTCCGAATTCAGCTTGTTTACATGCCGCATCGAACCAGATACCGCAATCTCCGACTAGTAAACCTGATTTACGTTCTTCAATTCCTAGCTGACGCCAACCCTCGATCCCGTCTAGTCTTGCAGCTGCTTGGCTTAGAATGAACGTGTCGACTTCTTCACATGTTTGCGGATCGAAACCCTGAAACCTGCAGACATCTGGATCGGAGCGATATGCGTACATAGCGTTGAGATCTTTTGGCAATAACGGCCGAAGCCTCAATCGATTGGTTTCAAATATTGAGTCATTTAATGACATTAGTCTACCTTGGAATTTTTTCAACCTGCCTTGCAAATTTTTTTACTAAGAAGCAATTTTATCAATGCTAATTTCAGGCAAAAATTCTTTGAGCTTCAATATCGTTTTCAAAGTTGGGTTATTGCCACCAGATTCCAAGCGCTGATATGGTAAAAGACCAATGCCCATCTGTTTTGCCATTTTCTTTTGTGTCATGCCGCGCTTAAGTCGCGCGACTTTCACTTGAACAGAAAATCTCACTAAAGGATCGAGGAAATCAAGTTCGCTTAGACGAGTAGAAGCATCCATAACTGCATGGCCCACGGCTTTACCACGGCCGCGCGTTGTCCTTAGTTCAAAAATACCTTCGCCTATATCATGCGCCACAACCTCGCCCTTATGGCTTAGTACTTCTAGATAATCAGTTTTCGCATCGTAATGAATATAGAATTTATGACTCTCTGACATAAATAACCTCACCAGTTTTAGGCTTCGTTGTTGTCAATGCCGATGAAACAAATTTCCCATCGGGACAGATTTTAACGACGACGCATATAAATCGCTTTGCCGCTTTTATTCGATAATACAAAATGGAAGTTGCTCGATAAGAACTCTTGCGAACCTCATCTGGATCTTTAAGCGCAGCAAGAACCTGATCAAAATCGATTTCAGGATGAGCGTCAGCAATGTGCCGTTCGGTCTGCACAGACAGTAATATTTCTTCGCCTGTATAATCGATGAAGCGCTTCATCGTTGTCCTCCATAACTGATATACTACATATAAGTAGTATATGCAATTTTTTATTGCCCTATCGAGTGCGGTTGACCAAACATCAATGCTTGGATTGAATGAGCATAAAACCACTTTTTGCAAACATAAAGACCGCTTTTACGACATTCAACATTTGAGTTAGCTTTAGCTTTTATATAATGCAACAACGGCGAAAGCTCTCTGCATTCACTGGAAGTCAAAAGTCTGATTTTTCACGTCCTTTTGTGTTGTTGCCGCGGAACACTCCGATAGAGGTGCCTTTGCATACACTCTGTAGATGTTGGAACGAGGCAAAGCGCCGTCGCTCCTTTTTATTGGCCGGCCAATGCAAACACTTTTCGTTAGACTGTGGTAAACCATCTCTGTGATAAACCACTGTGGAGACTGTGCTGCATAGGTTTGCAGCCTTAGGATCTACAACCTCAGATAAGGGCTATGCTTATGAAAAACTTGATCGTTTCAGGTATCTTTTCCGTGGTCAGCTTAGTAGCGATTTCCTCCACTGCGTCTGCGCGCCCAACCCTTCCAAAGATAACAAACCCAAAAATCGTTGTTGTTTCAGGTCCTGAATTAGCCGCGGTTCAACCAACTGTCTGGCTTGAGTTTGAGTTTGCCTCATGTTCAAAATTGACATTTACACCTTCAATTCGCCGCTCTGCTACCGCCATTCGAGTCGGCGCGACCCTGCCCGAGGATTATGTTGACTGCTTGGGACCAACACTCAACAGAACCTACAGCGTTCAGCTTAATAGTGACTTCAGGCAGGAATCTTATATTATTATAAACAGTGTCACTCCTGAGTTTCGCTCTCCCTCTCGTCCTGACGACAATAGAATGTGCACTATGATCGCAGGAATGTTGGTTGGACCTTCCGGAGAATGCGTGGGCTTTACAAATGGCTGTCAACTCCACGCTATGCGTGCTCAGGGTTTTGAGTTTCCACAAAACGGCGAATGCTCAAACTGATTGTTCGGTCAAATGATTCGCAAGTGCAGAGAAATGCTTCTTTGCACTTGCTCTTTTTTTGGAGACGCAGTCCATCAACTGACTAGCTCTTCATACTTCCTCGATCGGAGAAATCAATTCCTCTTCAAGAGAAATCACTTCCAAGCGAGACCTTGTCTCTACAAACCACGACATCTTGACCGTTTCTGAACAATCTTTACTCATGTCGCAGATTTGCTGTCAAATGCTCTTCGACCAAAC
>JAPLFV010000301.1:0-8636 GCA_026390495.1 Pseudomonadota bacterium
ACCAATTCTGCAAGCCACTTATCGACACAATTCTTTTGGCTATCCAAATCCTGCTTGTCAGTAGAAACCCTGTAGTAGATAGCAATACGTTCCATGGAGACTCCCGTTGCAGCCCAAGTTCATGAAACTATCATACCATACTTTACAAGATTTTAATTAGCGTCCCAGAATGCTCTGGTTGGATAATAAAATACATAAACCAATCTCTACTTGGTCTTGATTTCAGCCAAATCTTTGGCCCAAGGCAAATAGCTAATTCCTAAAAAATTAACTATGGAGTCTCCTGAAACACAATCATCTTTAATCTTAAACTTCTCCAAAACCGAACTCACTGCTTCTGGCTCATCGAATGCAACGACAAACAATCTTCGTTCACCGTCCTTAGCCTGTACCATTAAATGCGGCTTACACGAAGCGCACCAAGATGCAATTCCCACTATGCGAGAATAATTATTTTGCACAACAATAGATTTAAAATCCTCAAGTGAAATTGACTTGCAACTGGCGTTGGCCTTAGGCACGAATATAGGTGCAAATACAGCAATCAAAACCAGGGAAAATCGTATCAATAACAGGTTCATTTCACTCCTAAAATTTACTTAAAGACTTCTCTGAACAGCCATTGTCAAGGTTTGGCTCTTAGATACATTTCGATGATCAAGCAACCCCAGAGACTTTGCAAAAGTAAAGCGAACATTTGTGTTACGCTGAACCATTGCATCAGCAGATAAAAATGCAGTGTGGGCCAACATTTCAGAGTCCTCCAACGGCTGCCCATTTAGAGACTTTTTAAAACTGTATTCCCGGTTAACTCCGCATAACACCTTCCCCTGGTCACCCCATCCGTACCCCGTCGTCAGAGTTGTTCTAAAAGCGACCCCAGGCTTTACATCTCCTATCTCAGAATCTTTAGAGCCTACTGGTGTCGTAACAGTTTGAGCTGCTCCGTATTTTATGCTCTTCATCGCACTCCAAAGATCAATACCGACTCGAGCTTCCGGCACCCCACTCCCTCTCACATCTAGTCGCGCTGGGTCCGCAGTCTCATAAACACTGACCGCATCGCCAGTTCGGTAACTAGCAATAAATTGCACTTGAGGAATAGACTCGTTTTCTAATGACTGTTGAAGCATTGTGTAGCGAACAGCAACCATGGGATCGCCCCAACCGCTCATTTGCCTTTCTCGCCTCTGATTGACGATATAGGGGGCCGTGAGAGTAACAAAGGAACGATTCGTTATCGCGCGTCCAAAGGAAACAATGGTTGTATTTCGGGATTCTGGGCCAAACTCATAGCCAGTCTCCCCTTTCTGATCAATCAATTCAAAATCAGACACCCTAGCGAATCCCAAATGAGCTTTCCAAGTTTCCCAGGGAAATAATATCAAGGGATCATCACCGCCACTTCCACAAGACGCACAAGCATAAACACTGGAATTGAATAAAGAGAGATAGGTCACAAGAAGAATACAAAAACAGCGAGGGCCAATCTCACTTGTGAATCTAAGCTGCTGTTTCATAAATTTTCCTTTACAAAAATCCAAAATACTTACTAGTCAGCATCCTAATCACGAATGTCAATTCCAACTCTCGCTTCATCTAGGCCAGCGCCGTCAACGTCAGCTGTTATGATCATTTCCCAATATCCTGTCATGATAAAATACAAATTACTGACGAAAGCATCAGGCCCTTTAATTGAGTCCACCATAGGCTTTTCCCGACCGGTATCATGTCCGTGAGCAGGCATATGGGCAATCACTGTGACATTCTTCACAGAACTAGATAGATTTTCTCCAGAATTTTTGAAGGTCAAACAAAATCGATTTTCCAGCAAATCTTCCAGTCCCATTTTTGGTCCAGCATTCCAGTGTATTTTTGCACTCCAAGTTTTACCTTTCGCAAAAGCAACCTCGCCAGAACCGCACACAGAGCTTCCGGCATCGGCACTTGGCCCTTCATTTTTAACCGAATCATTTCGGCCGCAGCCAGTGTAGAAAGCACCTAAAGTAAACACAATTGCAAAAAGCCTAGTCAATTTCATAATGCCAACCTCATTCACATTAAAATTTTTTCCCTCGCATCTAACAGATTCTGATAAAAAAGGGTTAGTTCAAGGCACGAGGAGAAAAAAAAGCAGAGTGTATTCAACATACTCGAGCATTTTTTTTCGACGAAGTAACGCAGAAATCACCCTTTTTCATCAGAATCTAAATGCCGACGATTTGTGATGCCTTATCACCGTCAGAAAACGAAATCTGAAAATCCCAATTTCCAGACATGACAAAATTTAACTTTTCAACACGGGTGCAATACTGATCGATCTTAACGAGTGACGTTGGTGTGGATCCATGGCCATGATCGGGCATCCAAAGTTTCACCTTTTTAAATTCTGTAGGAACATCACTACAGAGTTTTGCTCCACTAGATGTCTCTGAGAAAAATTCATCATCTGATGTCAAAACCAATTTTTTACCGGACACAGACGAAAACTCGAACGTCTCAGCAAAGGACAATCTAGAAAATAATAACATTCCTATCATTGCGCCATTTTTCATCAATGAAAAACACATAACACCTCCAAGGAGTGTAAAAATGTCGATTGTTTAGACTTAAAATTTTTGCATAAATTCTGCTATTCGTCGATCATTTTCCTGCGAGCTTTGCGACAATTCTTTAATGACATTATTCCGATCAATATCGTCAGTATTTTGAGACAGCTTAAATTTCGCAACAATCTCAGAGGGAAAAATTTTCATAATGACAATTTGATTCAGAAGTGACTTTCGATCATCAGGAGTCAACGCTAACTGCCATGTCGGATCAAAATGGGCAACCAATCTTTGCATATTTTCAAAAGCAAGGTTTTCGTCACGAACAATTTCAATGGATCCAGTCACATGAACAACACAATAATTCCATGTAGGCACATTATCCGATTTTGGTTGAAACCAGCGAGGGGATATATAGGCATGAGGACCTTGAAACAACACCTTTACAGGTTTGCGATTGTTTGCGTGCCGCCAAATTTGATTAGCTCTCGCTGTATGACAAACTAAGATTTTTTTTTGACTTTCTTTGCAAAAATCTGGAAGAAACGGCAAATGCGCTGTCTCAATTTGTCCTTCCTCTTCCGTCAGCATGGTTCCAAATGGGTAGGATTCGATAAACTTCCAGTGAACAGAAGGATCGTCAACTCGATTTTTGACAGGTAGGTACATTGATCTATCAACCTCTCGAATTCTAAAAAATTAATTTCCTGATTTGACCTTCAGCAACAGTTGATACAAATCCGAGCGAGCCAATCCAGATCCGGATAGATCTTTCAATAAGTCCTTTAACGTTCTTCCTTGTGCAAATCCTTTTTTTGCCGCTTCAATCACCAAATCTTCGTTTGATTGCTCCCCAACATCTGGACCAGATTCACCATCATCACCTAACTCGACCATAACGACGGCTTCGCCTTTCAAGATGGGATGATTCTGAACCCATGACAATGCTTCCACTCCAGACATAGTTACAATCTCTTCGAATAATTTTGTCAGTTCGCGCCCAATTGAAATTTTGCAATTTGGATAGGCATCTAAAATACTAACGAAGCATTCTTCCAGACGTCTTGTTGGCGAAAAAAAGACAATGCTGGCGCGACTTGGCCGCCAAGATAGAACCTCATTTTTAAGATCCTTACTCTTAGTTGGTAGAAACCCAACAAACATAAATCTATTACTAGGTAGACCAGATGCCGAAATCAAACTAGTCAAAGCAGATGGACCGGGCACCGGATACACTTTGATTCCGTGATCCTTAGCATTTCGTACAATTCTATAACCCGGGTCAGCGATGCAGGGGGTACCTGCGTCTGAAACGACAGCAAGTGACAGGCCTTCTTTGGAAATTCTTTCCACTAGCGCAGAGGCCCTCTCTTCCTCCCCATGGTCATGGTAAGAGATAAGTTCTTTGCCTAATATGCCAAAATGGGTCAGAAGTTTTCGGGTATTGCGAGTGTCCTCTGCAGCAATAATATCTACATTCCTCAAGGTCGCCAATGCACGGACAGAGATATCATCCAAATTTCCAATTGGAGTCGCCACAATAAAAACAGCCGCTTGCCTAACTTCCACTAATATCATCTCCCTTTTATGCTACTGACAGTAAGGCATGGTACTAAAAATTAGGAAGTTGGTCTTTTGAAATGTACTGGTGATTTTTAGCCGGGCGCAGCCTTAAGTCTTTAAGCTGCGTTGTGAATATGTTATGATCAATGAAGTTTGGGGCCTGGACCGATTTTTCGCCGGTGAACCGATGCTTCTATAATAGGGAGCCAGATTATCTCGGTCGGTGTGCAAGCCTCCCGCATTGCGCGTTAGGAGGAAGCCTAAAGATCGAGTCGATGGCACCCACCTTACTTGGTGGGTTCGCTGAGGCCTGATTGGACAAGCCCCAAACCCTTTGGTTTAATTGATCGGTAAATTAATGTGCAAAATATCAAAATACGTCTGACCAATTGGGTCATTTTCAAAATATCCAGAAACATATTTTACCGTTGGAGTTAAATACCTCAGAACTCTAACGCCAAACCCTGCTTCAAATCTTGTTGGCATTAGTTTCGAATAGACTTCACTAGACGCCTGCCGAATAATTTTCAACTCTCCGCCGTATTCCCACCATTCCGGCACGTTTACAAAAACAAAATTATATTTCAACCCAAACTCACGCATCATTCGCGAATTCTCTACAGTTGCAGATAAAACCTGACTAGCCCTAAGGTTAAATTCCTCACTATAGCCAGACGCGGCTATCCCAACCTCAATTCCGGTTGAGAAAAATCGGCCTTTAGGCTGATTTGTATATTCTAAATTTTCAAGTGAATTTCTAGTTAGGCGATGAATATCACGATGTAACTTCTTTCCACCTTTGTCGCCAATATCATTATAGCCAACTGAGCCCTGAATTCTTACATCTAAAGGTGAAAACTCCAGAACTTTTGCAACATTGGTCTTTAACTCTCCCCAATCAGCATAGGTACCAGCGGGCTCTTTCAGATAGGCTCCCAAAAATTCCTCTCGAAAAGATGGTGTCAATAGTCGCCAATAGGCCACCGATTCAATGCTGACACTTTTCGAAACCCACAGGTGCCCCAATTTAAGACTAGCAGTTAACAATTTATCCGTGTTGCCGTTAACGTCATTGTGCAACGGATGAAAATACACACCCGGAGGAATCAAAAACAAATTCGATGATTCTCCAATTGCTCCCTGCCCGCTAGCCCGAAAATATGGTGCTAATAAAGTTGAATGACCCTGGTGCGGAATTTTCTTGCCGTAAATTGACCCACCAGTTTCACCAATCCAATGACTCCAAGCTAGCCCTCCGACCAAAAGACTCAATGTTCGAGGCTCTTCAGCTGAAAGTCCGTCAAAAATGCTCGCCAAAATAAAACTTCCAATCCCCAACCAAAAAGAATGATGCTGCATAGTTAAGGAATAAAAAGAAGGCTGTTCACTGGATTCAATGAAACGTGATGAAACTAAATTCTTAACCCCTAACTCGTCACTGCTAAGGCCTGAACTATCCAGATTTGGATCAACAGATTGACCTAACTCCTGGGCTTCAGGAACTTGACTGAGCGACATAGATTCGAAAATGAGATTCAACATTAAAGACGTAAAAAGGAATTGAATAAAAAATACACGCAACGTAGGTCTCTCCTTGAGTCCACTGGAACAAACTGTTTTATCGTTGAACAAATCCTAGATAATCTGTTTAATAGAAGCAACTAATCAAAGGATTTCATGATATTTTGTTACCAATTTATTTGATTGTTCGCTCGTGCGTTTATTATTTTTGGAGATACAAATGACCCTTTCTAAACGTATTTCTACTATTCAGCCGTCACCAACATTAGCTCTCAATACAAAGGCCAATAACCTTCGAAAATCAGGACACACCGTTTTAAACTTTTCCGTTGGTGAGCCAGATTATCCCACCCCTTCTATCGTTGTAGAACAAGCCATCGCAAGCTTAAGGGCCGGACGAACAAAGTATACACCCGCTGGTGGGGGGCCTGAGCTTCGCCAAGCGATCGCACATAAATTAATGCGGGACAACCAAGTTCAATTTTCGCCAGAGCAAATTGTCGTTGGAATTGGCGCAAAAGAGATATTGTTTCATATTTTTTTATCACTTTTGAACGATGGTGATGAGGTCATCCTCACCGCCCCCTGCTGGGTTAGCTATGCAGACCAGATTAAGGCAGCAGGAGCAATTCCAGTGATTGTTCCAATTCCAGAATCAGGACCAATATCTATTTCAGATATCGAGAAATATGCTTCGCCAAAAACCAAAGCATTTGTTTTAAACACGCCAAATAATCCTTCCGGATATGTTTTAACTGAAAGCTTCACAAAAGAACTTGGGCAATATTTGGCGACCAAGAATTGGTGGATTGTTTCAGATGAGATCTATGAATACATGGCTTTTGATTCTCCTCATTTTTGTCCTTTGAAAGTATGCCCAGAGTTAAAAAGTAGATATATTTTGGTCAATGGATTTTCAAAAAGCTTTTCCATGACAGGTTGGCGCGTTGGATATATGGCTGGACCCGCAGAGGTTGTGGCTCTCGTAAAATCTTTACAAAGTCACAGTTCTACTTGTATTCCTGGATTTATAGAAGACGCATGTGTCGTTGCAATCAACGCTGGACCTAGCCTTATGGCGGACGACATCGCTAAACTACGATCAAGACGTGAATTGGCAGTTCAAACATTAGATCAATTGGGCGGTTTCAAATACATCCGGCCACAAGGCGCCTACTACGTTTATATTGATGTACGAACTTGTTTGAAAAATGAAAAGACATCGCTTCAGTTGAGTGAAGAGTTACTTGAAAAGCATCACCTAGCAATGGCCCCAGGTGAGGCATTTGGATCTCCTGGATGGCTCAGACTTAGCTATGCAGTTGATGAAAAAACTTTAGTTGAAGGCATCAAAAAACTTCACAAGGCATTAATTCAAATATAGAAGAACATAACCCAGGCCTCGGCGATTTTGAATCAACTTATCCGGGCCTCCAGCCAATTTGATTCTAGAGTTTAGTCTACCAATAAATACATCGACTTTGCGGGTCTCGGTTGCAGATTGATTCCACACCTTTTTAAGTAATTTTTCTTGCGACCACAGAACTCCAGGATGCTCGCAAAAGTTCAAAAAAACTCTAAATTCCATGGGCGATAAACTAAGCTGCTTGCGTCCCCAAAATGCCGTATAAGTCTTAGGATCCAAACGAATATTGCCATATATTAAACTATCTTGATGCCAAACTGGAGCCGCTTCAAATTTTTCTGGAATGACTAAATAAAGCCACATTTTTTCAGCCACGACTCGAGTGCAAGTCAATTTTAAAACACGCCCAGTTTGTGTTTTACTTGGATTGATCCTCATGAGCCAATTTGACTCATGACGCTTTTGCCACAAATCAACCAAGAATGATCTTAACGCAGCCTCTTCGCTTCCAAACTCTTCACTGCCCAGAACCATGAGCTTTCGGATTTCTGGATTCAAATATTCGACTTTTCCCTTTTCATTCAAGAGAAGGACACCAACCGGCGCAACGTCTAAAATCCGAAAATCTTCTTTCCCCATACTTTTTTACTTCTTTATGATTACAATTTATAAGAAAACACCTGGGTTACGTGCAATGTCTAGCTATAAAGGGTTCAATTCAATTCATTGTATCAGATTCACGTTCAATGTTAGACTGGCTTATACTTAAATTATTTGTATAGAGCATTCGGTGTTAGGATGTTAGCCGATATCACGTGGGCACCGAAATCATACATTTCAATCTTGAATTGATCGCCGGCAAGAGGGCATAGATGACCTTGATTCAGAATTTATCTATTTTTACCATAATTTGTACTTTAGTTTTTGGCTGTCAAAGTACAGACTCCATTAAAAACCCTACGAATCTTACAGCCCCATCGACGGAGGATGTAGTCCCCGGCTTTAAGAACACCGCTACTGATTCGGCAATTCTAGCTAACAGAGTTAAGGAATACTTTGATCAAAATAATTTCGGCTTTAGTGTTTTGCCTTCTAGCAGCCAACCTGGTCCGCCGCCCATTGCTGGAATCCAATTGTCCCCGGCTTCGACACCATCTATGGACTCTATCAAGGAAATTTTGAGACTTTCAGACGACAATAGCCATTATGATGAGTCTGCAATAGTGACTGAAATTTTGGGAGCCAATGACCAATCAAATTGTAGAAAAATTATTGATTCCTTGAATCACATTTATAGTGAAAGAATCGCACAATATTTAAGCTATAGCCAACTTGCCAATCAAGATTCTTCCCCCCAAGTATTAGTTTTGCCAGGAAACGATCAGTTTCTTAAACAGATTCAATTGCAACCTCAGGAAGGCCGTACGGCTGAGATCACCGTAGGTTTGGGTGGTGACGAAGAGCGCACTCTATTTTCTGTAAAGACCATAGAACCAAATGGATCCTCTATTTTTTCCGAAATTTCAGCATTGAACCACGTTGAAAAATCTATAGTAACTATTGGAAATCATCTCCAAGAACCACTTTTCATTAATGTCCATTCTAAAATCATTGGTGGATATCTACCCAGGCTGAAA
>JAPLFV010000301.1:8684-27072 GCA_026390495.1 Pseudomonadota bacterium
ACAAAAAGGTCACTTCCGAGGCCTATTTTGAGAAATCAAGTGATGATTTTATTGACGCCATTGTTTCGCAAACGATCAACGCCGAAACCAAGTCCAGAAATGCAAAATTTGGTATAAAACCTGACGGCACCTGCCATTTTAGGTCTGACTTAAAATAATCGTAACTAATCAGCATGTTTGAAAGGCACCGGAAATCGCCAATGATAACTGCGTTATTCACTCCGATCCGATGCTCACATACATTAGCATGCTGTGCTTCGGTTCTCGTGAACGCCTTGTCCTCATTGGCTCTTCTCGCTGCACGCAGTATCTATCGCAGAATGGTTACAAATAATCGATACTTCTGCTGACATACAAATCAAAAAACGTTACATTTGAGCCCTATATGGTTACAAATCAACGTTCAGTTTTTCTTGAAGCATAGGTGAATGCAAGATCTACCAAAGATCTCAGGATTCTGAAAAATTTTGGAGTGCAAAGAATGTCCATTGCAGAGATAAGCGATAAAATAAAATCAGATTTTATTTCTGACAAGGCGCAAGTAATGGCGGAAGCGGTTCCAGAAGCCGTCGAGGCTTTGCGTCTTAGCTACCTAGGAAAAAAAGGCAAACTCACCGCGGTCATGGAAGATCTTCGAAACGTTTCCAAAGAAGATCGTCCCGCTGCAGGCAAAGCTGTAAACGTTGTTCGCCAATTTATAGAATCTGAAATCGAAGCCCTGAAGACTCAGGCAAAAGAATGGGAAATCAGTGCGATTTTGCGGCAAAAACCAATTGATGTCACGCTTCCAGTTAGCGCAGATGTCAATATTGGCTCGCTTCATCCTGTGACTCATATGCGACACAAACTCAATCAGGTGTTTAAGCAACTTGGCTTTACGATCTATGATGGACCTGAAATTGATACTGATTTTTTCAATTTTTCGGCCTTAAATATTCCTGACCATCACCCTGCAAGAGACATGCAAGACACATTCTACTTAGAAGGATCCAAGAATCTTCTTCTTCGGACGCAAACGTCCAACATCCAGATTCACGCAATGCTTAATGAAAAGCCCCCATTGCGAATTATAGCTCCTGGACGAGTGTTTCGATGCGATAGTGACATGACACACACTCCGATGTTTCATCAGATTGAAGGATTTGTAGTAGACGAAGGAATTACATTTGCTCACCTCAAGGGGACCATCGATGCTTTTTTGAAAGCCATTTTTGGTTCAACTCTCGCGACGCGACTGCGACCAAGTTTTTTTCCTTTTGTTGAACCCGGTGCTGAATTCGATGTCCAATGTGGCCTTTGCCATGGAAAAGGATGTCGAACTTGTAAAAATACCGGTTGGATCGAAATCGGAGGCTGCGGAATGATTCATCCAAATGTATTTGAAAATGTTGGATACGACAGCTCCCAGTACTCTGGATTTGCATTTGGTTTTGGAATCGATCGAATCGCGATGAATCGATTTGCGTTGCCCGATTTACGGCAATTATTTGAAGGCGATTATAAGTTTCTTGGCAACTTTCCTGTGAACGCCGAAGGATAAATGCCGAAGTAAATTGAAATATGCAAATCGAACACTAAATTAGGAATATGTAATCATGGATATCTCTTTAAACTGGTTAAAAGAATACATAGATTTGACGGATTTAAAATTGGACTCGATCACACATGCCTTGACGGATATTGGATTGGAAGTTGAAGCTATTAAGCCCTCCGCAACATTTGGTGAGTCTGTTATTGTTGGCCGAATCCTTGAGGCTTCCAAGCATCCTAACGCGGACTCACTCCAGTTGTGCAAGGTTGATATTGGCGGTCAGAATGCACTCAGTATTGTTTGCGGCGCACCCAATGCAAGGTCCGGTCTAACTGTTTGCGTTGCCACAGTTGGGACTGAATTGCCAGGCGGACTCAAAATTAAGGAAGCAAAAATTCGCGGAGAGGCATCATTTGGAATGCTGTGTTCCGCAAAGGAACTTGGTATTGCAGAATCGAATGAAGGAATACTTGAACTTAGCAGTCATGCAAAAATAGGCGTACCTGTCCTTGAGGTATTGGGCCTCAACGATATTATGGTCACTTTGAATGTCACTCCGAATAGAGCCGATTGCCTAGGCCACATCGGAGTCGCTAGAGATTTATCAGCGCGATTAAATAGACCACTAAAGTGGCCTCAGCAGCAATTGGGGCCTCTTAAATCAACGACAAGCTCAACTCAAGCAAAAGTTAAAATTGAATCAGATCGCTGTGGCCGATTCTCTGTGCTGCCAATCAAAAATATTAAAGTTGTACCGTCTCCAAGTTGGCTAAAATCTCGCCTAGAAACCTGTGGAATGCGCTCGATTAATCTCATTGTGGACCTGACAAATTATGTCATGCTGGAAATGAATCACCCTGTCCACGCCTATGACGATAGACACGTCGCTGGTAAATCCTTTGTTATTCGCGAAGCTCGAGCCGAAGAAACGTTCAAAACTCTCGACCGAGTAGAACGTAAGCTCAACGAAGGGGATTTACTCATTTGTGATTCAGAGAAACCCATAGGAATTGCAGGGATTATGGGTGGAGAAAACTCTGAAGTAAAATCAGATACGACGTCCATTTTATTAGAAGTAGCCTATTTCGATCCAGGAAGTGTACGGGCAACTTCAAAACGGCTCGGTATGCATACTGAAGCTAGCCACAGGTTTGAACGCGGAATCGATCCAGCAGGATGTCAAAAAGTTGCTGCTAGATTTGCAGATCTGTTAACTACCTGCGTCCAAGAGTTAAAATCAGAAGGCCAAATTTTAGATCTTCCGATAGTTGGACCAGAGATCATCGACATCTATCCAGTTCCCATTCAGCCTCGTCTGATTGCCTTACGAATCAGTGAAGCAAAAAATTTCCTTGCAAGTCCGCACCTCACGCAAGAACTCATCAAAAAATATTTTAAGGGGCTTGAATTCAGACTTGTTGATCATAATCAAGATCGAATGGTTTTTGAAATTCCTTCGTGGCGAGTTGATATCGAAAGAGAATGCGATCTCATTGAAGAAATCGGCCGACTTCAAGGATATGACAAGGTTCCATTGCTGTTACCTAAAATGTCACTTGCGCCAACGCCTCAAGACGAACTGGTTGATTTCCAAGAAAGCGCAAGAGTCGCTGCCGCCAGTCTTGGTTTGAGAGAAACAATTAGTTTTCCTTTTTGGTCAAACGATGATGCGTCTAAGTTACGGCTTAGCGCTAGCCACCCACTTTTTCCATCCATTAAATTAAAGAACCCAATCTCCGAAGACAGTGGGTTGATGCAGACCTCCTTGATCGCCGCTATGCTAAAGGCCGTCACTCAGAATCGCAGGCGGGGTGTGAAGGGAGCAAAACTTTTCGAGGTGGGCCGCGGGTATTTCTCATTTGTCGACAAAAAATTTGATCATAAAGCCTTTCCGAACTGGTCCGGCCTCATCCGAAAGGGCCGGCATTTAACCCCGCGAGCAAAGCAGGATCAAGACCGCCCTACTGAAAGACATTGGCTGAGCGGAATCATAGATCAACCATTCCAGCAAAAGACTTGGTTTGCAAAAGAGGAGCCTTTAAATTTCTTTCATGTAAAAAGAACGCTCGAATCTTGGTTTAGAATTTTCGGAATTCAAAACACCCAGTACAGTCATACTACTTTGGACCAATACCCGTTTTTAAACCCCCAAACGAGTGCCATAATTTCTGTTAACGGAAAAACATTGGGTTGGTTAGGTGAAATCCACCCGGAAACGGCCATTCAATTTGATCTCGAGCCCAAGTCGGTACCCATAGCCTTTGAGATAGATCTGGAAGTTGCTCTCGATATTGCAAGTCTGCAAACAAAGAGATCTTCAGAATCGTTCAAGTTTCCGCCTACGACAAGAGATCTGGCATTACTCGTTAGCGATTCCGTAACTCATGACGAGATATCTTCAGTCATCGCAAAATCGCCATCTCATTCGCTTTTAAAACATTGGTCTATTTTTGATGTCTACACTGGAGAGGGAATTCCTGCCGGTAAAAAAAGTGTCGGATGGTCGTTCCAGTTTCAGTCGGCCGACCGCACATTGACAGATGTTGAAGTTGATCAAGAATTCAAAATCATAACACAATTTTTAAGCGATCAGTTTAAAGCGGAGCAACGATGAATTTACATGTCACACAAAATTTCTTCACAGTGCGTCTAGCAATTTGCTCACTCTTATGGGTCAAGTTAGTGCTTGGTGATTACCATGCTGAAGCAAGCCCTTTGGAGTTGGCAAAAGTTGGCGATCTGACCATAAACTCCGACCAATTCAAGGACGCCTTAAAATCATTGGGTCAACAAGGCGAGATGATCCTAGCAAATCCTGATCTAAAAAAACGCTTCTTGGACCACATGATCAATAGTCGATTAGTTGCGACTGAAGCAAAGAAAAGCAATTTCGAAAAGGATTCTCGCTACCAAGCAAGGCTGCAAGACATGGCAGATCAACTGCTTGCCGGAGAATTTATGGATCGTAATTTAGAGAAGCAGATGTCTGAAAAGGCGATTGAAAATTTTTACAAAGAAAATAAAAAAGATTTTAGCAAAAAGGAAGTTAACGCAAGCCACATTTTGGTCGACAACGAGGATGATGCAAAAAAGGCACTTCGCGAAGTTAATGCAAAAGTTAGTGATTTTGATCTGATCGCAAAGAAATATTCCAAGGATAAAACAGTCAATTTGGGATTTTTTCCCAGAGGGCAAATGGTGCCTGAATTCGATAACGCTGCCTTTTCCACACCAAAGGGCAAAGTTCATCCTAACCCCGTAAAGACGTCCTTTGGATGGCATATAATTAAAATCAATGATGTGCGAGGAGATGATAACGTTGACTTTAAAGCTGTTAAAGAATCCGTCAGACAGAAAATGAGGACGAAGCTTCAAGAGGAATTCATGAAATCGTTGCGTGAAAAAACAAAAGTTACGATCAATGAAGAGGTTCTGAAGAAGATTTAACGGCCCTTGATAAAATCGCGAAGTTTTGCGTCAATGGACTTTTGAACTGCGGATTGAAATGGCCAGCTCCAGCCAAACAACATTGCCGGCAATCCAAAGGCCTGACGACTCCATTTCCAGAAATCAAATCGATCCACATGCTTTATGATTTTCCCATCAGAAAATGTCATCACAGATTGAATCTCATTGTGAATCAAACGACCATTGAGTGGAAACTTGTAAGTCGCAGACCAATGTATACTGGCAGTACTTTCATTGACCTCAACAATAGAAAACGAGCGGCTCCCTGGCTCTGCCTTTCGCTGGCATAGCATCGACCACATTGCTTTAATATCATCCCCTTTGAGGTCGGGGAAAACTGGATCGGAAAAATCCGCATTTTCTGAATAACAAGAGTTCATGGTCTTGGCATCAGATTCCAAAAAAGCTGAGTAGAACTTTTCAACAAGATCGCGATTTGACTGACTCATATTGGGAAACCTCGTATATTATATCAGTTGGAAACTTTTTAAGTACAGTTGTAGAATCATTGCCGACACCATTTCTAGGTTTTCGTTTTCCTAGACTATCATGACTCAAAACACAATTGAAGGAATCCTAAAACCCTTGATGCATGATATCCCCAAAAATCTACCGTTTTCATTTATCGTCGAGGAATTGCAAAGTGCCAGTCCAGCAATTGGACGGCTTTTCGGATCATTTTCAATTTACATAGGCCAAAAAATTGTATTGGTTCTTAGGCAAAAGACACCTGCCGACGATGACAATGGGGTTTGGATTGCAACTACTGCGGAACATCATGAATCCCTAAGGAAGGAGCTACCATCTATGCGCGATATTGCCATATTCGGTCCCGGCCCCACAGGATGGCAAATCCTTCCGGAAGAATCCGACAGTTTTGAAAATGATGTAAATCATGCTTGCAGGCTCATTTTGAAAGGCGATTTACGAATAGGTAAAATCCCAAAACCAAAAAAGAAGTCCTCGCCAATTTCAAAAAAAACTAGCGCAAAACTAAAGGTCAAAGAGACTAAGAAACCCGCGAAGAAAATTACAAAGGCTGCAACTAAATCCCGTTAACATCAGCACGACGTCGTTTCGCCAAATCATCCTTTAGTGTTAAAAGATGGCGAAGCCAATTTATATATTTAGTTTGTTCACAAATTGAACGAAGTTTCAGCAACCTGGTATAGTTTTGTTGATTAAAACAAAGTAGCCACAATAAAATCCCACAGCAAATGGCAAAAAAGGTCTGTATTATTCGGCTCCCCTGGAATTTCATACCTTTAAATTTCATGGCTCAAAAATTGCTATTCAATAATCCTAAACTTTTTTTAGGAGAATTTTATGAAAAGTAGACATGTATTGATTGCTTTCGCTGCTATCTTTGCAGCACCGTCATTTGCGGAAACTGTGACTCTCGGTCCAGGCGACTCAATTAGGATTGGTCAAAAGACTGTAGAATGCAGTGCTCATCCTGTTGAAGTACCAGCACAGTGGCCAAGAACGGTTCAATTTCACGATGGACGAGGTTCAGTTGGTTGTCATCAGCCTGTGATCAAAGCCGTAACGTTTCAACAAAATGATGACCATGCCGCAAAATGTCGAGATGCATCCGATGAGATTACCTCTTCGCCAAACTGGGACGGGTTTCTAATGGGGGTATCGAACGGCAAGTCCTGTCTTGGTGGATTGTTTACTGCTGGAATAAAAGACCCTTTCGAAGCATGCCTTCGAGCTCTTCAATAGTCAGCACAAAAATCAATTCTAAAGTCTAATTGCTGATTGAGAAAGACACCCAAACAATGTGGGGTGCGCGACACTCCACATTGACAATCTTTTGGAAAACCTCCTAAATCATCGTTAAAGACCTGGATGAATCGTCCAGCCTTCAATCCATCTAGCCCAATTTGCTAGAGCCTTCAAAAATCTACTGCGATCTGATTATATTGGGCCAATTTCTGCATAGACCATTGTATGTCAGCCTCTCCTCTAAGGCCGCCTAAAAATGTCTACTTTAATTTGAATATAGACGACTATTTTTAAACTAGTTTTTTTCTAGATGACTCATTTGATAAAATTTTTGAGACGCCTCTCAATTTACAATAGCGTATGGATTATCAGAGAGACCATAATCGCATGAGCCAAAAAAGCAAAATCTTCGCCTAAACTCCGTTAACATCAGCACGACGTCGTTTCGCCAAATCATCCTTTAATGTTAGACGTGCAAGTCTTCGAGCACTTGCATCGGCATTTCTTCGACGCTCTAAATCCGTCATCAATTTAATCTGAGGAATAGGAATAGGTTTACCTTCCTTGTCGACACCTACCATTGTCAGGTAAGCACTCGCTGTATGATAGCGATCACCCGTTAATGGATTTTCTGCAGTTACTTTCACTCCAACCTCGCAACTTGTTCTTGAAGTGAAATTCACGGAAGCCTTGATCGACACAATCCAACCTAAATGAACAGGAGCCAAGAAATGCAGAGCGTCAATACTTGCCGTCACAACCTGGCATCGGCAGTGCCTCAATGCACATGTGGCAGCTGCAATATCAACCCACGACATCACAGTTCCACCGAATACAGATCCAATAGCATTTGTATGCTGCGGCAACACAATTTCCGTCATCTCAACTAAGCTCTCAGAAATCTCCTTCGAAACATGACTCACAGATTGATTTTGATTCGAGTTCATATTTTACTTCCTTTCTAATGGGACCACTTAATTTTACTCTAAAGCAGCCTTATCGTAACGATATTCTTGTTCAATCGGTGACGATGGATCAATTCTGTAGAGATCTCTTAACAGTCCGTCTTGCAGTCCAAACACCCAGCCATGCAGGATTGGACGCTGTTCCTGATGCCAAGCCTTTTGCAAGACATGAGACCTTTGAATATTTTTAAGCTGCTCAAGAACCGACAATTCTACAAGCCTGTTGACCTGATCCTCTTGCGAGCCTTTACTTGTAATCTCATCTCGGTGATCGTGAAAAACATCTTTAATGTTTCGAAGCCACTGATCCATCACACCAAAATGATTTTGTGTCATTGCGGCTCGCACTCCACCGCATCCATAATGACCACAAACGATGACATGCTTAACTTTTAAGACTTCAATCGCATAGTGCAAAACACTCTGCACATTCAAGTCAGTATGAACAACCAAATTTGCGATATTTCGATGAACAAAAATTTCTCCCGGTGATGCTCCGGTAACTTCCTCAGCTGGAACTCTAGAATCCGAACAACCTATCCAAAGATAGCTTGGCTGCTGACCTTTCGACAGATTTTCAAAAAAATCACTCTCAAGTCGGGTCTTCTCTTGAACCCAAGCCTTATTCGCAAGCAGTAAACTGCGGTGCTTATCCATTCTTGACCCCTTTCAAAGACAGTCTTTTTGAACGCATATTTTTCAAATCGACTTCAATATTTCGAAATCCAGCCCCATCCTTAAACACCTTTACTTCATCAATGACGTCGTGATCGATATATTGAGCGCCTGTTCCGTCAATTGTTACAAATGAATTTTCAGGAATCTCAGCAAAGATGTTGCGAAGCTCAGATTTATGACCAAAACTAACATCTTTGGAAAACCTTACTAAAATATGAGCTCCGTCCGAGACAACTGTGATGGCAGAATGGTGATTCATTCGAACAACTATCAATAAGCCAACCACAAGCCCTATGCAAACACCTAGCAATAGATCCGTAAACAATATTGCAACGACTGTGACTGCAAAGGGAACCCACTGCTCCACTCCTTCCTGAATCACTTGTTGAATCAGTTTAATGTTAATCAACTTCAATCCAATCATTATCAGAACAACGGCCAAGGCCGACAATGGAATTTGATTCAAGACTAGAGGGATCAACAGAACACAAAGTGTCAAAAGGGCTCCATGAACAAAACCAGATACTCTCGTTTTTGCTCCGGCATATATATTAGCTGAGCTTCGCACAACGACCGAGGTGATAGGTAGTCCTCCAAACAGTCCACATAGTAAGTTTCCTATACCTTGAGCCTTTAATTCTCGATTAGCATCTGATACTCGAGAATTGATGTCTAATTTATCTGTGGCTTCCAAAGAGAGTAATGTTTCGATACTTCCAATAACGGCAATTGCAAAGGCCACTTTCCAAGTGTCGTAGTTAGAAATCAAAAACCAATTGGGTTTTGGAAGTAGCTCAAAAAATGAATAAACACCTCCAGAAGGAAGATTTACTAAATGCTCGCCACCTGTTGGCAATGCGTGAGCAGACCCAGTTAACTGCAATATCAAATTGATTGATGTACCAACAAAAACGCAAATTAGAGGGGCCGGAACAATCCGCCCCCAATATTTACTTTGAATGAATTTAGAATTCCATAAGATCAAAGCCACAAGAGAGCATAATGCGATCAAAGTAGCCCCACCATTCCACCTCTCAAAGGCCTGAATAATAGTTGAAAACGTGTTTGAACCGTCAGTTAATACTGCAAATGATTCATCTCCTTCAAAGTCAGCATCCCACCCGATGGCGTGAGGCAATTGCTTTAAAACAATAATTAAGCCAATTCCCGCAAGCATACCTTTTATGACAGAGTTTGGAAAAAATGATGCGACGGCTCCAAACCGAAGAAAACCAAATGCAAGTTGCAATACACCACTTAAAAAAATGGCAACTAACACACTTTCAAAACTTCCAAGTGTGCCAATAGCGGCAGCAATGGTTACAGTCAAACCAGCAGCCGGTCCGCTAACACTCAATTCTGAGCCTGAAAACCAGGTTACAATCAACCCCGCGATAGCCCCACTGACTAACCCTGATACCAAAGGTGCATTGGAGGCCAATGCAATTCCCAGGCACAAAGGCAATGCAATCAAAAACACTACGAATCCAGATGAAACATCATTTGCAAAAGTCTTTGAGTAACGGCCGATCATGTTTAAACACCATGTCCATTCAATAATTTCAAAATCTATTTATTCTAAATGAAAGTGTAGCGTACTTTTAATGGAAAAATAAATAGATTCGTCTTTGTGAATGTCTGGCTTTCCACCATAAAATGAATTTTTGGATTTTCTTTATTGGTAAAGAATTTCTAAAGATATTGACTTTTAGCAATCAACAGTAAAGATCTCATCGGACCAAGTAATTGAATGGAATAGAAAACTTACGAGCAATTTCATAGAAATCAATATCGATTTCAAAGTAGGCCCGGAATTTGTCATAAAATGAAGATTCAATTGATCCGAGCGCAGACGACTCGGATCGGGACAATCGTCCATTTGGAGCGGATGAGGACTTTGTCGGCATTTCGACTTATCACAAGAAAGCGAGGCTGAATGAAGTTCGAGGGATTAACTTGATTGCTATGCGACAACCGCAAAGCTAAAATTTTGATCCCTTACAAAAACTTGCGGTGAAACTTCCGTTCAATACGTCGGAGTTGTCTTGCGTTGTCGCGTCGATGAATCCACTAATGCCGTTTGCGTTCATAAACTCAACGCCAACGACCGACTTTTTAACCGGAACGCTTGTTCCTGCACCGTTACCAGTGAGGCTATCGAAGACTCTAATATCATTCGGATCAAGCGAAGACCATTTCAAGCTAGAGTTATACTGTTTAGAAGGGATTCTAATCGTGACATGATCCGACTCAGTCTCTTCTTGACTGATATAATGGTGCCAAACACCTTCAGCACGAACCTCGCAGTCGAGTGGACCACGGGAGTCATACAAATCGACCACAACCTCCGAAGGCTTTGACGAACTAACGTATGCTAAACCGCGAACAAACTTGAAGTCATTGCTACCGATTTTGCCGCTGAGGGTACCAGCCGCGCCTTGAGGAGCCTCTTGGGTACTTTTATCTTTATCCCTGGCTTCAGAGCAGCCAAAATTCAACGTTACAGAACTTAAAATGGCAGTTGCCGAAAAGACTGTCTTAATAAAATTCATAAAGACTCCAATCGAAAAAAAAGAGGCGTTTACCTGACTTGCTAGGTGCAAGTCCCGTTCCAGCTTTCTTACCGATGTTATTGTTAGCCAATCCAAAGCCTTAAGAAGGTAATAGGTCGGGTCGTCTGTTTCATTTCTCGACATTTTGCCAATAGTTTCGACATGCCGAACCGTCGAAAAAACTTTAACGAGCTCCAAGGCCTTATCAATCCTCTCTTACCGCACGCTTCCGCAAATGCATGCAACGGAGAGCTTGAAAAAAATCGTTTTATAATGATGGCTGTGGGGCTTCATTGCCAAAGTACTCCCGCCACTGCTCTTAAGTGATTTCGTTTGAAGTTACCGATATGACCATCGAATTCTCAGTTGTTGAGGTAGCTATTTTAAAATATTTAAATTCAGATAATTGCGAGGTAGAAACAAAAAAAACCTGATTCAGAGGTTTAGCCAAGTACTTAGAAGGCACCGCAACACAACCTATTCCATAAATTCATAATTTCTGCATTGGCGCTAGTTCTTCATACCAAGAATAATTCTTGAAATAGAAAACTTTCGAAAAATCTCAAAAATACCCAATGTCGATACAAAAGCAGATACAAAAATGATTGCAAATTTTCCAATGATCGAAAAAGGATGCATAATGATCTGACTAGCAATGAGAACGATCATTGTTTGATGCAAAATATAGAAAGGAAATGCCGCCTCACTAGCTCGGTCCAGTCACGAAAATTTTCTATTCAGAAACCTTTGACCAGCACCCAAAAACGCCAAGATCCAAGTCCAGCTGCAACATCGATAGACGATTCCCTTTGCACCATACAATATCCAATAGCTGATTGATTCCTCTGGAATTGACAGTGTGCGCAGGGCAAAAAAGAAAATAGTAAACACAATTGCTAAACCTAGATGCAGTTTCCAAAATTGGGCGATCGCCTGTTCAATGCGCTCGTCCGAAATCAAAAAATACCCCAAAACAAAAAACATAAAGAGTTGCGAATGCCAGGCCCAATCATTCAGAAGTGCATTCGTAGGAGGATATCACCAGAATAGTGCAACATGAAATAGTGCCAAAGGAATAGCAAAAAGTAAAAGTCCAAGAGGCTTTTGCAGCAGCACGACAAATTTTTCATAGATTGGTCTGCCCTTTTGATTATGAAGGAAATTAAATAATGGCATAGCCAACATCGAATAAACCAACAGGTAGGCTAAGAACCAAAGATGATGCCAAGAAAAATTTCCTTGAGGATAAATTCCTTCAAAAAAATGCGGATAGAATGCCCAGTAGCTTCCTATAAACTGGTCCCGATAAACTCTTTCCACGTAGACTTGCGGAGGAACTATGAGGAGAATCCCTAATATAAGAGGCACGAAAATCCTGCTGATACGCTCCTTGGCAAATTCAATTAAACCGCGTTTCCTAAGTGCAAAGTAGGCACTTGATCCAGCTATCAGCATAAATAATGGCATTAGCCAAATATTTAGAAATGAAATCACATATCCAAGAAAGACACTTTTCTCGAAATTTTGAATATGCCATTGGTCATTTGGATTGAAAGGTTGAATGCAATGAAAGAGAAAAACAAAGGCCGTCCCCAATACTCTCAAGACGTCAATGTAGATTCGACGCGGTGACTGGCTCAGAAAGGCTCCGTTTAGCAAAATATCTATAATTTTTAATTGGAGGAAAATGGCGGGATGGACGGGACTCGAACCCGCGGCCTCCGCCGTGACAGGGCGGCGTTATAACCAACTTAACTACCACCCCGCTTGGGTGCCGCTTCGATAAAGTTTCGTCAGCAGGACTACGTTTATACGGATGTCAAAGAGACGTGTCAATCAAAAATTAGAATAAAACAGAAACCATCAGGATAAAGCATAAATCAGTATTGTCGGATATTTACGCATGTGAATCTACCTGATCCACAGCTGCGTTTTTCCTTTGCAGCTCCTCATCACGTCGAACCTTGGATGTCCAGACAACAAAAATCACGCTTACTACAAAAAAATCAATAAACTCTCCAGGAACCCACATCAACAATCCCCCGAGCCGCTGATCGTCCAAGTGATCCCATGGCTTCCACCATTCAGGTATTGGCCGACCAGCATAGGCATACCAAACCGTATCTGAAAACGATAGAAACGCAGACAGAATCACATTAGACGCCATTAATCCCATTACATATAGCATCCGAACAGGAAGTTTTAACGGAGACCTCATGGGATGAGGGGCAATGATATTACGCCAAAGTAAAATACTCACCCAGGCAAAACTTGCGTGTTCAACCAAATGCCAACCGTCATGAAGCAGTGCCAAATTGTAGAAATATGGCACATGCCAAAACCAATATGCAGCCTGAAACAGCCCCAAGCTAACGAGTGGGTGTGCTATAAAACGAAAAAGAAGTCTAAGAAGTCTATTTTTAACGATCGGAAAAAATACATTTCGCCTGATACCGGGAGAAAGTCCTCGCACACAAATAAAGAAGGGCACCCCTAGCATCATCAAGGGAACTCCAATATTAGTAATCAGGAGATGCTGAATCATATGAACAAAAAATAGTTGGTCAGATAATGGATCGATGGGAGGCACCATCGCAGCAATCACGCAGAAGAGCCCTAGATAGAAAAGAAAAATCTGCCACTTCTTGACCGGAAGTTTCCCTCTAAATGCTTTCAAGCCTCGATAGTATAAAATGGCTAAAACAACAAAAAAAATCAGAGCAGGATCCCAAGCCCATTTGAGATCAAAGGTCTCTGGTGGAAGCGGATCATACAAGTTGTGAGCATAGGCAGTAGACAAAAAAAACCCCACGAATTGATTTCGTGGGGTGATACTAGCAGATCAAGCCGGAAGTGACAGTTGCAAAATAACGAAGACGCCAACTGCTAAAAATGCCGAGAAAGCAAAAATATGCGTTAGCATCTTATTGTCAAACTTTAGATGCATATACCAACCACATACCATCACAAACTTAATCAGCGACAAGCCAAGCAAACCGACCACCATGGGAGTGCTACCAATGCCCCACTCGGTTCTTTTTTCAAAAATAAGCCATTCTACGAAGGTGATAAGGCATAGTATAACAGCGAAAATCCAATATAGTTTTGGCCCCGCATGAGCTTCCCCTGCGTGATCGTGAGAATGAGATGCATGTTCGTTATGACTTGACGCCATGTAAATACTCCTTTGGGTTAATCAGACGTAGACAAACAAATAGACAATAGTGAAAATCAAAATCCACACGACATCGACAAAATGCCAGTAAAGTCCTGCGACCTCAACAACCTCACTGTTAAACCAATCTTGCCCTTTAACCAGAGACGTTACCAAAATTGAACTCATCCATAGCACGCCAACCGCAACGTGAGCACCATGACATCCCGTTAACAAATAAAAGCTTGATCCAAAAATATTTGTTGCAAGGCTCAGCCCATCATGATGAATGAACGTGGAAAATTCATAGTATTGAAACCCTAGAAAAATAGCTCCGCCTAGAACGACCATTGCAGTCCAAAATTGAAACTTTCTTAAATTTTTCTCTTTGCAATAATGAAGCGCAAGAACCATTGCCACAGACGACATCAACAAATCAAAAGTCGAAAGTGTGGTGATGTTGATATCATAAATTTCCTGAGGCTTTGGTCCCACCAAACCTCGAGATTTATTAATCAAATAATTAGCAATCAAAGTTCCAAACAAAAAGCATTCTGATGCAATAAGAACCCACATCGCAAACTTCCGATTGTCAATCCCGGTAGTAGTATGGTGACTGTGTGCTGCTTCGCTCATACGTTTTAATCACTCCTATTTTCTTTGTGTTAAGCTCTTTCGGACTCAATTCCCAAGTCAATAGACTCAAGGCTCTTCGTAAGCCCAACCATAAGTCGATGCCATCGTTATGGCCAAACCAATCAATGAAACAAAAACGCCGCTTGAAGGAACGCAAAATCCTGTTGCAATCATGGTAATTCCAAACGCTAAAACCATAGGCCAAAAGCTTTGATGTGGAAGGTGAATCGTTTTGGGATCAACGACCGGTTGTGAAGGTGGGTTTAGACGTTTTCCATCATGAGTGTATTTTTTATACCACCAGTCGTCCAATTGAGTCACCTCTGGTAATTTTGCAAAATTGTACTCAGGCGGCGGCGACGGAATTGACCATTCTAATGTTCTTCCATCCCAGGGATCATTGCCCGCTTTTGCACCAAATTTTAGCGACCAGAAAAAATTAACAAAAAACAGAATTCCACCAATTGCAGTTACATAGGCGCCCATGGTTGCGCAAAAATTCCAAAAATTCCAGTTCATGTCTGGGGCGTAGGTGTAAATTCTTCGAGGCATGCCTTCTAGACCCAAGAAATGCATTGGGAAGAAAGTTAGGTTAAAGCCCACCATGTAAAGCCAAAACTGCGCTTTGCCCATCAATTCGTTCATAAACTTTCCAGTGACTTTAGGGAACCAGTAAAAAATTCCGCCAAAGAGTCCCATCACTGCTCCGCCGTATAAGACGTAGTGAAAATGGGCCACGACAAAATAAGTATCTTGGTGCTGAGTATCGATCACAGGAGAGGAATGCATAATCCCCGAAAGGCCGCCCAGGGTAAACATGGCCACGAATGAAATGGCAAACATACTTGCCGTTGTGAAGCGAATTTTTCCACCCCAAAGTGTCGAAATCCAATTGAAAATTTTCACACCAGTTGGAACCGCAATCAGCATTGTTGCTGCGGAAAACAACGCCGTTGCCCAAACACCGAGCCCAGTTGTAAACATGTGATGGGCCCAAACCGCAAATCCGAGGAAGCCAATGGCGCACGAGCTATAGACCATAACTGTGTAGCCGAATAGGGGCTTCTTAGCAAACGTCGACAAGATCTCAGATACAATCCCCATAGCAGGCAAAATCAAAATATACACTTCTGGATGCCCAAACACCCAAAACAAATGTTGCCACATAATAACCTGGCCGCCTTGGCTTGGATTGAAAAAACCAGTTCCAAAGGTACGGTCAAATGAAAGCATCACCAAAGCAACGGTAATGACTGGCAGCGATAATATTAAAAGAACTTGAGTCACTAGAGTGGTCCAGATAAATAGTGGCATCTTTAAAAGCGTCATCCCCTTGCATCGCATATTAATGATCGTGACAAAGAAATTAATCGCGGCAATAAGTGAAGCCAAACCAACGACCTGAACACCAAGAGCCCAAAAGTCAACACTATGAGTTGGATTGAATTGTTTAGAGCTCAAATTTGCGTAAGCGAACCATCCCATCGCAGGAATTTGTTGCACAAGGTAACTTGCATTCAGCAAACATCCGCCAAAAAAGAAAATCCAAAAACTCAATGAATTTAGACGGGGAAAAGCAACGTCGGCCGCCCCAATCTGTAAAGGAACTAGAAAATTAAAAAAGGCTGCCGATAATGGCATGACCACCAAAAAGATCATGGTAGTTCCATGCATCGTCACAAGCCCGTTAAAAATATCGCCAGTAACAACCGTGTTGTTTGGAACCATCAATTGAGTCCGCATCAACAGTGCATCGATTCCACCGATAATCAGAAAAAACAATGATGATAGAGCATACATAATACCGATACGCTTGTGATCTACGGTTGTCAGCCAGCTAATAATTCCAGTTTTAGGAAGATTTTTTGCCATTTATTTTGTCCTCAGTAAGTTTTTGTCGTGGATTGGCGAATGTAAGATGAAACATGGGCAATCTCTTCATCAGTCAAGCCCAAATTTGGCATTAAATTTCCCGGTTTGATGCCTGCGGGATTCTTGAGCCACTGAGCTAGATTTTCAGGGGTATTCATTCTTGTTCCTGCACCTAAATATTTTCTGTTACCAAAATTAGATAGATTCGGACCAATTTTATTTCCTGGCAATTGCTCTGATGGTGTTCCAGCGATGGTATGACAAGCTTGGCATCGTGCGAATACCTCTTCTCCTGCCTTTTGCGATGCTGTCTCTACCGTTGGTGGTGAGTTTGCAGTCTTTACCCAGCTGTCAAACTCCCCTTTACTATGAACAACGGCATTAAATCTCATCAAAGCATGAGAGGCACCACACAATTCTACGCATTGTCCCTGATACATTTCGCCACCCTTGACGTTCGCATTTTTTAATGGTGGGCTAGTTAGCGTAATTTCATTTTTATGGCCTGGTAGGGCATCTTTCTTGCCGCCCCAAGCTGGAATCCAAAAGGAATGAATGACGTCTTCAGAATAGACCGTAAAATGCACTGGTGTATTTTCAGGAACATGAAGTTCGTTCGCAGTAACAACGTTGCCATTGTCAGGATACCTGAATTCCCACCACCACTGATGTCCAATGGCCTCAATCTTCATAGCAGAAGGCGGCACTTGGGCATGTTTAAACAAAATCCTCCACGTAGGGACTGCAATAAACAATAAAAGAACTACAGGAACAACGGTCCAAATAATCTCAAGGGTGGAATTACCATGAAATTGTTTTGGAGGAGCTTGGTCACCGGCCTTGTGCCTAAAGCGATAAAGCGTGTAGACAAGTGGAATAGAAACCGCAAAAAAAACAAAAACACAAATCCAGGTAGTGATGCTGTATACATTATTAATGTCTCTCGACCACTCTGTTAGTCCAGTAACAGTGTTCATGGGAGCATCCCAACTGACATCAAATAATTTCCATTTGGTATCACCAAAGGCTGGCAATTGTTCTTGCGTTTCTTGGGCCAGAGATAAACTCGATAGACTCAAAAAACTCCCAGACATTATTTTCCCAAACCCTTCGCGAAATAGTTTCGCAGAAACACTTCGGCACCAATGATTTTTCACCATTGATTGACACCTGTTCGTTATGACGTGAATTGTGACTAAAAGACTTCAACAAATTCTCTCAAAAAAAATTTTCCGATCCCCAAATGTAGCTGGCCATTTGGTGTATCGTCAACAATTCTCTCAAAGTTTCAAGGGTATGGCAACTTGCAGGGATTGAGAATCGTACTGGGCCTGTACATTTATTTGCCAAGCGCCAGGCATATGAAGCTTGATTCCTTCAATCAAGAATTCCTGATTTGAGAGTTTTGTTATTTTTACTCGTGTTTGCATTCCATGTTTATGCTCCGGCATTGAAACGTCAAACTTATTGAGTAGCAAAGGTTTTAGGTTGGTTTTGGTATCAATCTTAAAACTCAGCACTATTGAAATCAATTGATTTAGAGGAACTACATCTAAAGTTTGTCCTTTTGAATCTTTGACGTGAAACATCATATTTATAGATAGACCATCTAATTGAATAGCTCTGTCTAAATTTTTTGCAGGCATTGCCATGCAATCAATGGGCAGTGCAAAGAACCAAAAACTGATCAAAGCAATAGCAATATTTCCGAATGGCATGCAAATCCTTTGCGCTTTAGCTGAACTAACAGAGGTCCAAAATCAAAACAGCTTGAAAAAAACATATCAAAAAACTGGTTAAA
>JAPLFV010000086.1:0-1139 GCA_026390495.1 Pseudomonadota bacterium
GTTCAAGTCCATTGAACTTAAATGCCATGATTAAAGGTGATGAAAGGTTAAATGAATCCAAATTGATTCGGATTCGGCTGGATGGTATTGAGGTTTTACAAACTCCTTTAGGAGGGCAGGGAGTATTAAAATCGACAGAACTTCAGCGAATTGAATCTGAGTTAGCAAGTAGTCTAAAGGCCACTGGCATAACCTCCCCCACCAGTTCTAAAGTTGACTGTGTGACAACTGGAACTGTAAATTCAAAAGCAATAGGCAGTCATTGCGCTGGGACGCAACTAAAATTTGAAAGGTCCTTTGTACAATGGCTAGGCCCTGAAGGTGCTGTGGATCAAGGGGTAGACATGTCTAAATTAGTCGATAGTTATAGAAGCCAATCGACAGAAAGAATGAAGTTACTGGAGCAGACCCGTTTAGCAGATTTGGAGTCTAGTAAATTTATTGGATCCGAGTCTTGTAAGTCTTGTCATGCATCGTCGTTTGAAAAATGGACGAAGTCCAAACATAGTCAAGCATTTTCAACTCTTGAAAAGAAATCGAGGACGTCAGATCCAGAATGTGTTTCCTGTCACGTTGTAGGCTTTTCGGAAAAGGGTGGCTTTGTCAGCTCTTCCAAAACTCCTCACTTGCTGAATGTGCAATGTGAAAATTGTCACGGTGCTAGAAAGGATCATGTTGAAAGCCCTATTACAGTCAGGAAAGGCGGCCTATCAGCAAAAGATTCTTGCAAAAATTGTCACACTCCACCTCATTCTCCAAATTATGTGTATGAAAAGTACTGGAAAATTATTGAGCACAAATAATATTAAATCTTTGAATACTTTAAGATTCTGAAGTTAAAGTTCTGATTAACTGGATAGCAGCCTCGAAGGGTGTTTTATTTTGGAGATTCAAATTTTGACTTTGAATCTTGAACTCTTCCTCAAATCTTGGATTGGATCTGAGCCAATTTACTATTTGTTTGTCAATTTCATCATTCAGCCAGATAGTGTTTTGGCAATGTCTCTTAAGCTCATATTCGCCGTTTCTTCGCGTCTCTTCAATATAAGCATACATTGCAGTCCAGAGTTCCTCTATACCTCTGTTGTACTTTGCACTTACTAAAAAGCAAAATGGATTTGTTCGATTCCCAACAGTGC
>JAPLFV010000086.1:1145-4064 GCA_026390495.1 Pseudomonadota bacterium
TAGCCGGATTTTCTAAGTGTTCATCGGATTTGGTGATGGCGATAAAATTGGCTAGATCCAATACTCCTTTTTTCTGACTTTGAAGCTCGTCACCGGTATTTGGCATATGTAAAAGAAGAAACAAATCTGAAACTGTTGAAACTGCAAATTCAGATTGGCCGGTTCCTACAGTTTCAATCAATATCACGTCGTACCCGCAATATTCACAAAGAATGATGCTGTTTCTTGTAGATGGACTTATCCCTCCTAAGGCGCCCAATGATGGACTTGGTCTGATGAATGCATTGTCGTTCTTAGATAGTAGCTCCATCCTAGTTTTGTCGCCAAGTATACTCCCACCAGAAATTGGAGATGTGGGGTCAATAGACAATACCGCAACTTTATATCCCAATCTCATGAGTATAAGTCCAAAACATTCAATGAATGTGCTCTTGCCTACACCCGGAATTCCACTAATGCCAATTCGAATGGAAGCTGTTGGCTTTTTAAGTACCTCTTTCAATAATTTTTGCGACAGATTTATATCGCTTGTTTTTTGACTTTCTACCAGTGTGATGGCTTTTGCCAAGCCTGCCCTGGGCGATGTTTCAATTAGCTTCAAATAATCTGCAACCGTTAAACTCATGCTTCAGACTTCTTTATAATATCGAGTATTTGATTCGCAGCTTCTGGAACAGTTGTTCCTGGGCCGAAAATGGCCTTCGCTCCACTGCTTTTCAGAAATTGGTGATCAGACGTCGGTATAATGCCACCAACAATGATGTTGATGGAATTTCCTCCCATCAAGTTGAGTTGATTTCTAAGGTCAGGAATTAACTCGTTATGTCCTGCCGCTTGGGAAGACACGCCAATTACGTGAACATCATTTTCAATCGCCTGCTTGGCAGCTTCTACTGGAGTCTGAAATAGACCTCCAATATCTACATCAAAACCGAGGTCGGCAAGACCAGTGGCTATTACCTTTGCACCTCTGTCATGGCCATCCTGTCCTAATTTAACAATCAAAATTCTTGGTCGTCGGCCAAAGATGGAATTAAACTCTTCTACCTGTTTTTGAATCTCGTGGATTTCATTGGCATCGGTATAATTTGCTGAATATATTGAAGACACTGAACGAACCTCTCCTGAAAAACGCCCAAATACCTTTTCTAAACTTTGACTAATTTCACCCAATGTGGCTCGGTTTCGCGCCGCGTCAATACAAATATCAAGAAGATTTCCATTTGATTTAGCGCATTCAACAAGTGAGTCCAAGCTCTTTTGGACTTTTTCTGAATTTCTCTTTACTTTGATCTGTCTAATTCTCTCCATTTGAAGTTTTCGGACATTGCTTTCAACCTTTCTTACTTCGAATTGATCATTTATATTTATTTACCCCAACGATAACGTCTTTTTTTGAATCAATTCTAGCCTGTTTTTTTGCTGCACAAGCCTCAATTCGTAACTTGGGAATTCCTTTCTCGATGGCAGCGATCATTCCGCCAGAATCGCTTATTTCTTGCATAATTTCTTTAACTTTTTTGACCAATTCGTCGGTAAGCTTTTCCATAAAAAAACTTCCGCCGAAGGGATCTACAGTCTTACAAATATCGGTTTCTTCTTGGATAATGAGCTGCGTATTTCTTGCAATTCTTGCAGATGTGTTGGATGGAAGTGCTATGGCCTCATCAAAGGCATTTGTATGAAGAGATTGAGTGCCGCCGAAAACAGCCGCGAGCGCCTCAATAGTGGTGCGAACAATATTGTTATAGGGGTCTTGTTCAGTTAGAGAATATCCTGAAGTTTGGCAGTGAGTTCTCAACATTAGTGACTCTGTCTTTGTTGGCTTAAATTGAAGCATTAAGTCATGCCACAAAACTCGTGCAGCTCGAAGTTTTGCGATTTCCATATAAAAATTCATGCCAATTCCAAAAAAGAAACTTAATCGAGGTGCAAAATCATCTATATGCAAGCCTTTGTTTAAAGCTAGTTTCACGTATTCAACACCATCAGAAAGTGTATATGCAAGCTCAGTGGCGGAATCTGCCCCAGCTTCCTGCATGTGATAGCCGCTTATGCTGATACTGTTAAATTTCGGCATATTTTTTGAAGTATATTCAACGATGTCTCCAATAATTCGCATGCTAGGATTTGGAGGATATATATAGGTATTTCTTACCATGTACTCTTTGAGGATATCATTCTGAATTGTGCCGGATAGAGCTGATTTGTCGACTCCTTGTTCCTCGGCAGCGACGATAAAAAATGCAAGTATTGGAAGAACCGCCCCGTTCATCGTCATCGAAACACTCATTTTATCCAATGGTATTCCGTCAAACAGAATTTTCATGTCCTCGACCGTATCAATCGCAACTCCAGCTTTTCCAACATCCCCTGAAACTCTTGGGTGGTCGGAGTCATAGCCGCGATGTGTAGCTAAGTCAAATGCGACACTGAGACCTTTTTGGCCTGCTTTTAAGTTTTGTTTGTAAAATACATTGGATTCCTCGGCGGTACTAAACCCAGCATACTGACGAATTGTCCAAGGTTTAAAACTATACATTGTTGCTTTGGGTCCCCTTAAAAATGGGGGAATGCCAGGGAGTGAGTCTACATGAGGAACAGAATCGAGATCTATTCGGGAGTAGACTGGCTTTATCGAAATGCCTTCCGGAGTATTGGTCGTCAATGATAGGATATTGGGAGATTTAATTTCTTTGGATGCTAATTCAATCCAACGGTCTATCATTTGCTCAATTCCTCACTAAAGTTTTTCTCAACTACGGTCAATTGGAGATAGTTTTGTTTTTTTGGGACATAAATCTTGATTCAACCTATGGCCAAATTATTCTATATTTGCAGCTAATTGTCGCTATTTTTCTCGCGGTTCATGTACTTCTCTATAAACAAGACCCTCAGTCCTGTTTAGGTTGGTTGCTA
>JAPLFV010000130.1 GCA_026390495.1 Pseudomonadota bacterium
AAAGTATTTGGAGTTTTAAAACGAATATCATTTGAAACTTTAACATTGAAAAAACCCTCAGCAGTGTTTTAAATGACGAATGAGAAGTCTATTTGTGCAAAGATTTTACTGACTCTAGATTCACTAAGTGCAAAGAAACAAAATGGTATCTACCTTCTATGATACCATAAATCACTATATGAAATAATGACTAGGCAAAATTTGCCACTATTTGATATCCACAGAAGCTATGGAATAAAAAATCGACGTTTAAATTTATTTTTCAAGGGATCATTATCGCTTAAATGACCCAAAAATAAGTAACTCCGGTCATGGTTAGCCACAGAATGATAGCCATTGTCATGGCTTTTGGCCCTACTGCGGCAACGACTGCGCGCGTGAGTTGTGCTCCCGTGATGAAAATTGCAATTTTCATACAACTCTTTCCTAGCCAATCACTCATTTGATAGGCGCTTGGCATAGGAGGGAGGATCATATGAAGCGTCACTGCACCGATAAAAATAAATATAAACCAGGGAATTTGAAATCTACTTTGTCCCGCATGAGAGTCTTTGCCTTTAGCCTTATAATTCACAACAATCATGGTAACGATCATCATTGGAATAATCCAAAGCGCTCGAGTAAGTTTTGCTGTTACGGCTATTTCTACAGAATCTTTGCTAAACTCTGTTGCAGCGCCAACAACTGAACTTGTATCGTGAATTGCGATGGCAGCAAACCAACCAAACTGCTCAGGCGTCAATTGAAGCAGCTTTCCTAACCATGGAAAAAGAAGTAGGGCAACGGCATTTAAGAAAAATACGCAGGCCATGGATATTGCGATTTCGTCTTTTTTGGAATTTAAAATTGGTGATAGACTTGCGATAGCACTTCCACCACAAATACCCGTGCCAGCTGATATTAATGTTCCCACCGTTCCTTCAACCTTCAGCCAACGTCCTAACAGAAAGCCAACTGACATTGAGATGAGTAACGTTATTAAGGTCACCAATAAACCCTCACGGCCAGCGCTTATGACGCCCTGGGGATTCATAGAAAAGCCCATGCAAACGATAGCAAATTGCATTATATATTTGCCATTCTTCTTCATAAAATCCGGTGGATTTAGGTTGAAACCTAGCGATAAAAGGCTTCCCAAGAGAAGCGCAAGCCCCGAACTGCAAAATTTGGAACCGGCAAATAGACCAAGCAATATAAATGTGGCCAATGATAGAATGGTTTGACTCTCCCCTGCGATGGATCAGAACAACTGTCGATGAGTGACATTTGATTTTTGTCATTGAAATCAAAAAATCATCAGTTCGAATCACAAATGACTAGCGACTTTACCATAGATTTTCTATCAAATCTTAGCAAAATAGCTCAAGAGCTATGCTTGAGCTATAAAATGAATGACACGCTTCAATTGCCTCGATGGGTACGATATTGACTTCAGGAGTGGGTCGTACCGACATTCTTGTGTCTGGAATATTGTTATTAATTAATGCTTCGTAGTCGGCCTTTGCATTTGCATCGCTACTGTCGACATCGATAGATCGTCTAAAGTTTTGAGTCACGCTTGCACCTATTGATGCCGTCAGACGTTCATAGATAAACCATCTTGATCCGATGGCAGCGCTGATTCCGTGCCGGGTATCAGTGATTAAATCAGTTTCATCTAAAGGTTCGTCCATCTTTACAGTTGTCAAACCCGTGTTTTGATCGAGGGCTTCTGTGTACCGGTTTGCGCGCGAGTTTATTTTGGTGTAGCTATAGGCCATTTTCACATACCAACCTCGCATGGATGAAGGCTGTTGCCAGTACCCTAAATTCCAACGAAACCTTGTGGCTTCAATTTTCTGCCTCTCTCCAGGCCAAAAATCTTCTCGTCTGACTCCAGCAGATCCCATATCAGGTCCTTTGAGCAAGATGAAGTCAACTCCTACTCCCCATTTAGTTGTAGAGACCCCGGATTGTCCCTGCTCGTAAAAAGATGAGGCTGGTGCGATAGGATCGGCCTCTACAATAATGTCTCGTAATACGTCGCCGGCAATCAAAGGCGTTCCAATCCCAAAAGTGACAGCTGTAAAAATAGAAAATGCGATCTTCATGTTTTCATCTCCTCATTATGTGAATAAATGAGCTGCTTTCGATTTTACGCAAGAGTCCATTAAAAGACGTATCGGTAGAATCCAAGAATCTTTAGTTCTGATTGCTTTTTTTGTAGCCAACTAGGTTGAATATGATTTATGAGAATCTTTTGAGG
>JAPLFV010000135.1 GCA_026390495.1 Pseudomonadota bacterium
GTGGCGTACTTTGGGATGCTCGATTGCAGGCGGGTGTGGATTTATTGTTCTTTTTAGTATTCGATTTATGTTTGCATCTGTTTCTGCAATTTTTGTCAAGTCTGACGCTCTAAGTCAGATTTGGTATCAGCTCTATAAATTGGCGACGAGACCAGACGTTATTTATCCAAGCTGGATTCGTATAATAATTTTTACGATTCTTCCAATTGGATTCATATCAAGCATTCCGTCCCGATTGATTTTGGATAAAGTTCATATTGGAGTTGTGTTTGCGTCGATCGCGGCTGCGGCAAGTTCGTTATGGCTAACGTCTAAATGGTGGACATTTGTTTTGTCAAAGTATTCGTCAGCAAGTTCTTAAACTGAATTAGCGAAGGGACATTCCACTTTGGGACTGTTGAATTTTGCCAAGTTCAAGGCAAGAGCGAAGAAAAAAGCGGAGTGTATTCAACATACTCGAGCATTTTTTCTGAGCGAATTAACGCCGAAATTGGCAAAATTCAACAGTTCCACTATGGCAATTGCTTGCCGGACTAAGCAAACCTTTGGCTCTTTCGAGCCAACTATAGGAAGTAACACAAATCAGACGTTAAATCTGAATTCCATAACATCGCCATCTTGTACAACGTATTCACGTCCTTCGGTTCGGATTAGGCCTTGTTCCTTTAATTTGGCCTTACTCCCAGCTTTAGCTAAATCTGGAATAGCGTAGACTTCAGCGCAGATAAATCCTCTTTCAAAATCAGAATGAATTTTCCCAGCAGCCTGTGGGGCTTTATCACCGCGATTGATTGTCCAAGCATGGACTTCCTTCTCTCCTGCTGTAAAGTAGGTTTGAAGTTTTAAGGTTTCATACCCAGCCCTGATAAGTCTATTAAGCCCAGGTTCTTCAACTCCTAGTGAGTCTAGCATTTCCTTTCGGCTTGCCAAATCGAGTTGCCGTAACTCTTCTTCAATTTTCCCACTTATAATGACGACTTGTGCTTTTTCCGCCTTTGCACGCGCTTTCACAGCCAAGGTAAAATCATTATCAATGTTTCCCGCACAAAGTGATTCCTCAACATTGCAAACATATAAAATTGGTTTAGCTGTTATGAGGTGAAGGTCTCTCCAGGTATCTTTGACTTCAGGTACTTCGCCTACAAAGTCCTCTATATTAAAGGTGCGCGCGGGTTTGATTCCTTGAAGGTGACTTGCCAAACCTTCTAACATTGCAACAATAGCTGTATATTTTTTATTAATACTCTTATTGAGTTTTCGATTTCGTTCTAACGCGGTCTCGACGGTGCTAACATCAGCATATACGAGCTCAGTATCAATGGTATCGATATCCCTATTTGGACTGACACTGCCATCTACATGGACGATATCTCCATCTTCAAAGCATCTGACAACATGTGCGATAGCATCTGTACTTCTAATATGACCTAAAAATTGATTGCCTAGCCCTTCTCCTTGACTGGCACCTTTGACAAGTCCTGCGATGTCAACGAATTCCATTGAAGTTGGTACGACTCTCTGTGTTTTAATGATACTAGAAATAGTATCAAGACGTGGATCTGGAACATCAACTCGTCCAACGTTTGGATCAATGGTGCAAAATGGATAGTTGGCGGATTCAGCTCCTGCAGAGGTGACAGCATTAAATATAGTCGATTTTCCAACATTTGGTAGTCCAACAATTCCACATTTAAAACCCATGAGCACACCTCTTTTGTTTATTCTTTAGCGATGCAGATTAATCAGGAACAGATGCAAAAATCGCAATCTATGTCATCAAAGGCAGCCGATGGCAGATTCGATTCCTAAGATCTCATGTTTGTGAACTGAATAGGAAATTTAAAATCCTTTTTTTTCAGAACACTCATAGTTGCTTGAAGTTCATCAATACTTTTACTAACAACTCTTAGTTGTTCTCCTTGTATTTCCGTCGTGACTTTTAACTTGGAGTCCTTAATCAGTTTGTTAACTTCTTTAATCTCTTCTTTTTCCAAATTTGCCTTTAGGTCGACTTTTTGCCGCAATAGGTTACCAGACGCTGGCTCCTCAGGATTGAACTTCAGCGCTCGCAAATCAACGTTTCGCTTTGCCAATTTACCTGAAAGCACTTGCTGAATGGATCTTAGTTTCATGTCATCATCGGCCATGATCTTTATTATTTTCGCAGTTTTATCAAGGTCGATTGAAGACTTGCCTCCCCTGAAATCAAATCTTTGCTCAATTTCTTTACTGGCTTGGTTCACAGCATTTTCAACTTCCATGAGGTCGACTTCACTGACTATGTCAAAAGATGGCATGATTGGTGCTCCTAAGTAAATCAATTCGTGAATCAATTTGCTGGGTAAGCCGCGGATGGTACGCTTTCAACTCTGATTCGGCAAGTCGCTAGTGTGTGGATTTTATAAGTACCTGTAATTGCTGGTATCAAGCTCTTTAAAATCTCTGATTATTTTTGATCATGTGCAGGCTTTAATTTTGAGGTGACATCCGCTTTGAATTATCGTAGAAAATACGGTCTAATGAAGCAGGTTCGTTACTTGGTTAACGGGCTACAATTTGTCTTTTTCAAGAAAGGTAAGAGATTCCAATGCCTGGCATTCGCCTAAGAGAGGGAGAAGCGTTCGAAGGTGCACTACGTCGTTTTAAGAAGCAGTGCGAAAAAGCTGGTGTTTTGAGTGATGTTCGTAAGAAAGAACATTATGAAAAGCCCTCCATTCGAGCAAAGAAGAAATCAATTGCCGCTCGCAAAAGAGCCGCAAAAAAGACCCGTAAATTCGGATAACTTTTAATTTCTGACTGACATTTCATAAAAGCGATGAACTCTTCGATAAGAGCGTTCATCGCTTCGTTGCGTTTATACTCTGCAAATTTACATGCCTCTGATTGGTTCGCAATTGATCTTCAGGATTTTTTGACAATTTGTCCTTGGTGGTCATAGTATGAAAAAAAAGTGGAGAGTCAAGAATTATGGAAGTTGGTTCCTTAGACGAAGCAAAAAAGCGAATCTTGAGTCGCGTCTCAATTGAGACCCTCATAGGCGAGCATGTTGCATTGACACGTCGAGGAGGAAAATTAACTGGTTTGTGCCCTTTTCACGCGGAGAAATCGCCAAGTTTCTATGTGTATGACGATCATTATCATTGTTTTGGCTGTCATGCACATGGTGATGCAATTTCGTTTGCCCGACAAACTAGAGAGTTAAGTTTTATAGAGTCTTTAAAGTATTTGGCACAAAAATATGGGATTGATGCGCCTGAACTTGAAGATAATGTGAAGTATCAGAAGCGTAGAAATGAACAGACTGTTTTGATCCAAATAATGGTCGCAGCTCATGAAAATTATGTGTTGGAATTGTGGAGTGATCGAGGAAAATCAGCACGAGATTATTTGGAAAGTCGTGGGTTTTCAGAAGATATTATTCGTGAATACGGCTTTGGCCTCACTCCTTTAGAACATTTTGGAACCGTTCGCCATTTGCGGCAGCTGCAGTTTAGAGATGATGATATTGTCAAAGTAGGGCTCGCATCGATATCAAATCGAACAGGTGGGCTGTACGATTTTTTTCGCTATCGTATTATGATACCAATTCGAGATGCAAGCGGTCGCGTCATAGCATTCGGCGGACGCACGACAGTTGCGGATCCTGCAAAGTATAAAAATAGTTCTTCGACCATTCTATTCGATAAGAGCTCTGTGATGTTTGGCCTGGACCGTGCAAAGGATGCCATTCGTGAAAAAGGTCGCGCTATCATTGTGGAAGGATATATGGATGCCATGGCGCTATGGCGCGATGGGATTAAGGAATGTGTTGCAAGTATGGGTACTGCTCTCACAATGCGGCAGATAAAAGTTTTGCAGAGTACAAGTAAATGTAAAGACATTATCATTCTTTTTGACGGTGACAAAGCCGGACGAAATGCGACCCTAGAAGCTATTGATATAGCTCTCGCGGTTCCCAATTTGCGATTTAAGGCAGTCCAGCTTAAAGATTCGTTTGATCCAGATACTTTTATTGCGGAATTTGGTGTCAGTGTACTGTTGGATGAGCTTCAGAAGTCATCAGATTTGATTGATGTTGCTATGAATAGTAACTTAGTTGGAGCAACTATTGCTTCAGTTCCAACTCTTGTAAGTGAAAAGTTTATTCCTTGGCTTTTGCATATTAAAGATCCGATTAAAAGAAGCTATTTGATTTCAATGCTAGCTTCAAAGACCGGTATTAAAAAGGAGATCCTTGATCTTCAGGTTCGATCTTTTGAAATGACAGCCGCGGGTCCGGTGAATCGCAAATTTGAATCCCCAAGTATCCCACAAACGGATTCACCAGAGGCTCAGGAACGGGCTCAAAAAGATTTGGTGTTAGTCATGCCCACAAGACCTTTGACGAGGATCGAAGAAGGGTTTTTAGGTAACTTGTTTCATTCACACCCTGGCGAGCTTGAACTTTCAGCTGTTCAAGATTGTCTTAAGAAACAAATGGATTTGGAGCCACTGTGGGATCAGTTTGCAAAGATCTTAATTGAGATTCTAGAGCAAAAGAAGTCTCCAAGAGATTGTCTAGATGCAATTGTTTCTAATTTTACGATCGATGAGCAACGCGTTTTGGAAAAGATCCTTCTGACAGACCCTCAATTGTTTGAAACTTCCGATAGGCCCGCCAATTTGAAAATCTTGGCCTTGGAGTTCCGAAGGGTTGCGCTTCAACGATCTATTTCATCCATGAAACAGCAGGTTTCTTTGGTGGGTGCGACTGATCATTCCTTGGTTCCAGATCTCTTACGGCACATAATGACGTTGAACAAAGCTCTTTCCGACTTGAATCGACCCACGTCTTAAGAATTCATTTATTGAGGTAGGTAGGCTTGATGTAATGCTTAGGCAGATGCCTATTCGAATCCAATCTGAAC
>JAPLFV010000178.1:0-6747 GCA_026390495.1 Pseudomonadota bacterium
TCTTTGGTTTTCAATGGTTTGAGATCCTTCGCTTCGCTCAGGATGACGGGTAAACTCAGGATGACGGGTAAACTCAGGATGACGGGTAAACTCAGGATGACAGAAGCATTCTAATATTTGAAAACATGCGGAGACTTTATGAATGTGATTTGGAAAAGACCTGATGGATATCACGGCGCAGAACCAAAAGACTTTGTCATAGTTGAAGTTGCTGGAAAATCTAGATTGTGGCTCCATAAATCGGACGTGAAATGGTATCCATTTCGCATCTCTGGTGGATGGCAGGAACAGGAGGCAACCCAGCGCCTCAACTCCTTAGTGAATCTCATAGGAAAGCCCATGTCCTATTGGTCCAAGCAACTATTGGCAGATCACAGCCATTCTATGACCGACGATCCAAAGAAATTCTTTTCTGAAACCTTGGATTGGTTGCAGTCTTTAAAGACCGTTTTAAAAGGCGATACTTGGGAAGTAGAGATTATGGCCAACGCAATCGATGAGGTCGAAGCTCGACTAAAGGACACCAAAAACGCGTTTCTGACGGCAGCGCAATAGAAGTTTTTTTTAATTGGCGGCCAAGCCCAGTACATAAAATTTTAAATATCGTCCTACATATAGTCCGAAGAGTCTAAATCAAATTCTTCTTCGTCATTTTCGCTATCACCCTCCGCATCATCATCTTTAGCGACGTCTGTAGGCTTTCTAACTGCACCGGTCGCTAAATCTGTCAGGAATGCGCTTACAACCTTTGGATCAAACTCGCCCTTTTTGACGCGTTCGTCAATCAAACGCAAAATAGTTTCCATACTCAAGGGAGCCTTTTCCTGTCGTTTCAGCATATATTCACTGAATGCACACGCAAACGAGACTATTCTAGCAGGCCTGACAATTCCAAGTGGATATCCAAGTTCAAACTCATTCTGCAAACGCTCCGGATAACCTCTTCCATCGTATCGCTCTCGATATTGTTTCATCACTTGCAAATTAACTTCGTGGAAACCTTGTTTCGCAGCAAGCGCCTTTTCCAAATCCTTTATCGCATTATCAGAAATTTTAAATGGATCAGAAGGCTTGCCTAAGTAAGCACAGTTCCGTTCTATATCATGCATCAATGCACTTTGAACGGCGAGTTTTGCCTCTCTTTTTCCCAATTTCAGCGAATTCCAGGCAATACATGATGTAAGCAGTGCTGTACATGCTCCATGATCATAAAGAGCGGGCTCATGACCTACAATTTGAAGGATAAATCCAACGCAGTCTTTGGTGCTCGGCATCCCCATAACAGCAGATGATGCAACTCGAGAAATACGCAGGTAACTTTCATGGTCCAAATACCCTCTCATCATCGTATGTGACACAACTGAAAGCTCAGAATAAAGTCGGTAAGTCGTCTCTAATTTCAGTGAAGCACCTTTTGATGCTGCAATAAATTTGTCTCGCCGATATTTTTCGACTAATTTTTCATACCGACCAAAATCTGACTTTTTAACGCAGATCCGAGTAGCAGTAGGATATTCTTTATGCTTCAAAAGCATCTCTTTAAGCAACTCATGGGAAAACTCTTTCGGCCGCATAAACTCATAGAGATCCCACCCTACGGCAAAATAAATCGTAAAATCGACTTCTTTTACGGTACCAAATGCCTTTAAATAGTCATCATGTAGAGGAATGTACTCTCCCCTATTCTGCTGACTTATTTTCGTGACATCACAGCGCGCTCGCCATTCAGCAGGAACATCGACCTGCACCGGTTTTGAAACAGTTGTACCCAAATCCAACCTCTAAGAAATAGTCACCGCTATGACGGTGATCGACATATGAACTTACATTTTACCAATAACATTGTTATCTTAAATGTTTTATTTTGCAACGCAAACGAGCTGAGGCTCTATTTTCAATGCATGTCTATGCCCAGTAATAATGTCAGTATAGATCTCTATAGTTTCACCTTTTTGCAGAGAAATGAAATTCTCCTCGCTTACGGTAAAGGAATGTTGCTTACCACCGTGCCCATGCCAAAATCGATATGTTTTGGCAACAGCAGCTTCTATATCAGCCTGAGCAATGCATGGCATACTGGAACCCGTACCATCAGGTCTATTCGGACTTCTACGCTCGGTAGGACCCAGGCCCTGATAGAAAGCAAACGATTTGACTCCTTCTTTAGAGGCACCTTCGGCTAAATCACCACTGGTATTTTCACAAGCATAAAGACTGCCAGCGGTGAATCCAGATAAAAGAGTGACACTTGCAGCAATAGTCGCCGTCATTGGAACCGCGCTGCGTAAAAAATCTCGTCTTTTCATAAGTCAACCTACCTTTCAAAAGTATTCTACCAAATATCATATCAAAAAATTAATATTTAGCGGGATACGGTCTAACTATTTCCTTGTAAAATCTTTCGCCAGACTGAGGCTTTCTTTGCTGGACTAGACCTGCAGCCTCCATTTTTGGATTAACTATGCGACTTCCATCCGAAACCGAGAACATGTCGACGATTGGCTTAAATGGATGCCAAGTAAAAATCTCATCTTCACCCCATATTTCTCCATAAAGAACAACCCTCCCGTCAAGTTGTCCAAGTGGTCTACCGGCTTGATTGTGGCATCGTTGACAGGATGCTTCACTTGACTCCAGCAAACCTGCAATAAATCCTTGAGGTACAATATGAAAGCCTGCATTGGTATTCGCGGCATAAGTACGGCCAGCACCGTTTTCCTTCCACACTTTATTCATTGCAGATTGAAAGACTCTTGTTTTCAAGAAGGACTTAATCATATCCGTGTCTGAAGTTCCCGGCATGACATCGTAGAAACCATTGACCGTCGGAAATATTGCTTTGTAAGGTTTTGTCTCAAGTTTTGCCGGAACCAAGTTAGATGAATCTTCCAAGTGATTGACCAACTGTAACAAGTCTGTATTCTGCCAATTTGGACGCGCATCTTTGATCGCATTTGCAAAATCAGTCGCGGCGGTGAAAGGTCTAAAGATATCCGTCTTCCAACCATCAAGATGACGGGTTCTAGATCGAACCTCAAAAGCAAACATTTCCGATTGAGAATCGTCTCTAATCAAAAGCAATTCTCCAATGGTCGTTCCTACAGGAAAGGTCCAATGCCAATGGGAGCCGCTTTTCCACCAAACAACAGGCAACACTGCTCCACTTTCATCTCTTGGAGCAGACCAAAAGTTAAGTACATAGACATTTGACTTATCGTGTCCTCCTGCTGCAATCGCGAAGGGAAACTTAAACTTTCCAAAATCAAAATACTCGGTCAACGCTCGAATGTCAGGGACAGAATTGGTACTGCCAACGTCATAGCCAACTCTGTTCGCTCTAAGGCCTTCTGGTCCTTCGGGATTGCCAAACGAGTCCTGATAGGAAAAAATCATCGATGCTTCATCGTACCACATGGTTTTTGGATCATGTAGAATTCCATCAATTGAAGGATCATTGACGCTAGGAAGATTCTTTAAACTTAAGGACAGCTCTCGATCATCAATAAATTGAACATATCCATTTTCGACTTTTAAGGGACCTGAATTTTTTGCATAGGCCAAACAGTCTTCAAATTTCTTTCCAAAAGGCTTAACCGTCTTCCTTGTAACCAGATCTATAACTTCAAACGAATAGCTTTTTTCAATGCAGACCATGCCATTTCGAGAATTTCTGATCGCAAACTCACAGGCACCAACGCTTCCCATGTTGAAGGTAGAAAGGAGCGTCTCTTTGCCATTTGCGACAGAATACATTTGACCTAAAAGAAAAGATCCGCCTGGTCGCTTACAAATCAATTGTTCTTGAAAGGGATGTGTTTCTTTGATTGATAGAGGACGAGAATTTGCAGGGGCAGAGATTGCAGGATTAGATTTTGCAGCAAAAGGGATTTGAAAAACTAGTGCCACGAAGGCGAAACCAAATTTTGAACCTAAACTTGACGCACCAACCCATCGATTAAAATGAATCCTAAGCATATAATACCTCTTCGTGTGTTCATGTATGTTATCCCCTCTTTCTACTTCGATCGTATCGTCATAAACTTACTCATCACAAGATGAGTCAATTTTGCATGGTAGCATTTTGACTATTCAAAGAACTTGGTTGGATCAGCAAAAAATCAGCATAAAATAGCTATAATCATTTGCTTACCCAACCCGCAGTTGCTTGGAAAAGTGCCAAATTGATGAGTTTATATTTAGTGAAGCCAAAACTTCAAAACAGAGATCGATTCAGTCTCTGTTTTTCAAATTTATTTTGGCGTATCTGCAAACGAAGAAGAATACTCGTACGGCTGAACCTTTGGTAAAGAAGCCTTAGGCACTCTCACAGAAAAGACCACGATTTCATGTCGTTCATAATCTGCATCTAAAATCATGCATGTTCGATATATCAACGAAATTCCTTCTTGATCGCTGGATGGAACCGCCAGCTTCAACGCGACAAAATTCCGCGAAAAGAAATCTTGAATGTGGTCCCTCAAACGACTGACATCCTCAGGTCGGTAAGCTGAAACAGCGATGCTGCCGGGATATGCTTGACGCAACATTTTTGCCAAAAATGGATCATCAACACGATCGATCTTATTGAATATGATCAATTGGGGAATCTGACCTGCACCAATCTCCTTAAGGACTAAGGAGGTAGTCTCCATTTGTGCTTTGTAATTATCGTGCGAAATATCCACAACCTGAAGAAGTAAATCTGCTTCTTTAACTTCATCTAGTGTCGATTTAAACGATTCAATCAAACCATGAGGCAAATTGCGAATAAAACCGACGGTATCAGACATTAGAATCTTTGGCCTTGTAAATGGGTCAATGGTTCGTACATTTGCATCCAAAGTCGCAAACAACGCATCGCGCGCAACAAAATCACCATTGGTCATGGCATTCATAATGGTCGTCTTGCCGCTGTTGGTATATCCAACTAAGGCCACCTTTATCTCACTTCTCCGAGCCTTTCTTTGTGTCGCTCGTTCCTTGTCGAGTGTTTCTAACTGTGCCTTCAAACGTGCAATTCGATCTCTTGCTTTTCGGCGATCCAATTCAATTTGTTTCTCGCCTTCACCACCCATTACCCCAGCTTTTTGACGATGTAAATGTGTCCATTGCCCCACCATTCTTGGCAGCATATGTTCGAGGCGTGCAATCTCAACTTGTGTTTTAGCGGCATTTGTTCGCGCATGTTTGGCAAATATGTCCAGTATGACTCCGGCTCGGTCGAGAACTTGGCATTTGGTAATCTCTTCTATATTTCTGACCTGCGGAGGGGACAACTGCCGATCTACGACAACTAGAGTTGCTCCCTTTTCTTTCGCCAGCAGACCTATCTCGTGAACTTTACCGGTTCCGATCAAACAACTAGGGGTCAACTTTACACGTTTCTGGACGATCTGACCTGCAACCTCAACTCCTAAAGTCGTTAGTAACGCCGTGAGTTCGATCAAATCTTCATGAATAATGTTGGAATCTTCTCCAGTAACAATCACCCCAACGATGATTGCCAATCTTCGCTCAGGCGTAACTTGAGATTTATTGTTCGGACTTTTTAAATCTCCGATAACATGCTCCTTTAAAAACAAAATCATAACATTCTGACATGCATTCTATCAGTGCTAGCCAGAACATGAGACCTAGATGTTAAGACAAATTCAATGAAAAGTCATATGTAAATAGCACTTGTTCGATGTGACACAGTCAAACGAACCAAATGCACGCAAATAATATCTATCGAAACAGAAAATGGAATACTCTAAACATCATCGTTGGCTCGGCCTCGCTGACTTGCAACTTTTGCTGCCTTTTTTGCTTTAGCGATCATTTCAAGAATTTGAGGTGAATTTTTTAAAAAAAATAGAATTTCTTCCTTAACTACATCTGCCTGTCCAAAAGGATTGACTTGATAGATGCCAAGATCATTGAAGTGCTTAACGAGAATTGCGAGAATAGCCTCTGACTTTAGTGGCCAATTTTCTACAATCTGCATAGCGACTTTAGTTGCCATGACTTGAACCACAAATACTTCAATTGGAATAGATTCTACATTTTGCATGAGTCCGCCTCAGTAGCTCAGTATCGTGACCTATCGAATACGAGAGGTCGGCATTCTTGGTTGTGGCCCAGTGGATTGAGACAACATACGATCTCCCGCAGATTTCAAAGATCGACTCGTCTCAAAAAATTCATAAAGAGTCTCAATCAGATTTTGATATCCTTCGTCGGTCAAAATGAATCCAAACTTTGATTCCTGACAATTGTTTTGAATCATCTCTGCCAAAGCCATCTTTGTGATATGCTCCATTTGCCCAGCCATATTGCAATCCCCTCATCAAAATTAGCGACAGTCTTTTTTGGCACTATTGTCGGTGAATTCCAAAAGTAAAACTTCGAAATGCACATCTAGCTTTCATTATTATAATCTGTTTTTAGCGGATCTACTAAGGTTCGACAAAATCAATCGAATCCACAAATTCATTGGGTTCAAAATATTAGGAACTTCCGAAATGACTCCAAGTTGTCATTCAAGAGTTAAGGAAAGCAAAGGAGGATATTGGGGTAACTGGAAGTTCACTCTAGGATGTCTCCCTGGATATAAAAGCAAACGAAGCTCATCGTCATAACACCCTGAAATCTATGAGGTTTAAAACTTAATTAAGCCTAGTCCTAATACATTCCAACATTAAACCGAAAACCCTTTGGGATGAAACTAATTTCACGCCAAAGGGTCAATCATATGAGTCTACTGCT
>JAPLFV010000178.1:6847-14904 GCA_026390495.1 Pseudomonadota bacterium
CTGTATTTTCTTTTGGGTTCATGGACCAATGATCGGATAAGGATCACGGTCCTCATTTAAGCCCTCAATGATGGCCTGCGTCTATCGCTTCGTGAAGGAGCGGATCTCCAATAGCTACCATGGGAATTTTGGATCCAAACGTAAAAATACTCATAATGAACAAACCAAAAACGCCAAAGAACGCACCAATCTCGACCCATGGCAATGTCATGTCTGCAGGTGCGACAACTTGTGGTTGAACGACTAACAAAAAAGTCGCCCACTGAGCCATTAAAATTCCAATTGCTATAGTTCCGCCAACCATTTTCGTCCACTTTGCTGCCTTAGGTATCATGGTGTATAGCGGCAGCAAAAAACTAAAAATGGGCGCGCCCAATACGATAAAGATCCAAGGTTGTTCCAACCGAGCTATAAAATATTGGGTTTCTTCTGGCATATTTCCATACCAGTAAGTCAAAACATGAGCGTAAGTTAAATAGGCAAAGAAGATCGTAAATCCGTGCATCAATTTACCGACATCATGAAACTGCTGCTGACGAATGTGCAAGCCAATTGCTGTGTCCTTGAAGACCCACATCGTAATCAACAAACTCGCCATCAATGTTTGCATCATGATTGCAAACAACCAACCACCCCAGAGAGTGGATAGCCAAGTTGGAGCCAATGACATTAATAAATCAAATCCAAGAAGCGAAAATGTTATTGCATAACATACAAGCAGTGGAGCGCTCCAATAGCGCAACTTTTCATATGCTGACTTACCTAACTTTACAGCTTCTTCGTGCCTCCCGGCAGCCATGGCTCTATCGCGGCCAATTTTAAGACGCATCTGCCAACCCGCGAGTAACAATATGATGCCGATAGCAACGGCATCCCGAATCAACCAAGAGTTTTCCGATAACCAAGTTCGCTTGCCCCAGAAATGATGAAGCATGTCAGGATTTGCAATCCAGACCCAAACGTTTCTCGCGCCCGCAATGTCAAATTTAACACAAAGTAATGTTGAGAAGAAAATCAGCGCAGCAACCGGAAGAAAACTAGAAAAGCTTTCGTGGAGCCGCATCACAGGTCGACCCCATTTTGTACTCAAAATATCCTGCATTGCAGAGAAAGCTGATCCACCTAAACTGATGGCGAAGAAAAAGAAAGTATTAAAAACGATAGCGCCCCATACTCGCGTGGAAAAGCCTGATTTCATGCCCATAACGATAGAGATGATGCCGACCAAAATACAAAATACAACTGCTCCTCTGGCAACTGGAGACGCCTTTAGATAGAAATTTCCGCGTTGCTCGAACAAACTTTTACTAGCAGCGTGATGATTGTGACCGTGACTCATTTCACACCCCCTTGGAGTTTTCTAATATAGTGAACGATCGCCCACCTTTCATTAACAGTTGTTGCGTGGCCGTATCCGGGCATGACGTTGGCTCCAAAGGTAATTCGATGGAAAAATAAACCATCGCCACGTTTTTGATAATTCGCATCAGTAATATCTGGCGGCTTAACATAAACATCCACAATTGACCCATCACCTTTGCCCTGGGGCCCGTGACATGGGATGCAATAGGTATTGTACATGCGTTCGCCAATCGCCAAAGTCTTCTCATTGGGAGCCAATTGGTTTTTTAAATTTGCTTCCGCTTCCTCTACCGTCTTGGGATATAAAAAAGCATTCATGGGCACCGAATGCTCAGGCGCCTCCAAGTAGTTTTCTTGCGGCTTCAAAGTCGGAGCATCTGCCATGTCGGGGACATACTGGATTTTTGGAATAGATCGATCACAGGCTACAAACAGAGCGCTCGAAAACACGACACTTGCAAACAGCAGCGTCGAATAAGAAGAACAATCCACTTTTTTACTCATCTGAAAAGACCTCATTTTTTGGCAATTCCTACAACAATAAATGATGAAAGGCGATTTCTAGTTCGTCGCTTTTAACTCAATGGCTCCGTGATCCTTTAAAAACTTTGCTTGAGGTCCGTCCAAGGTTACATCTGGAACGAAAACACCAAACAAATCATCAGTAAGTCTAGGATCTAATACCTTTACTTTCGGATTAGGCAAACGCGACATCACGAGAATCCCTAAAACTGTCGCGATCCCCCCAAACAAAATCGTGAATTCAAAACCAATCACGACGTAGGCAGGAAGTGAATAAATTCCAGCTGTCTTTCCACCAACAACCACAGGCCAATCCCAGTCACAAAGGAGGGGTAACGCAAACCCGGTGATTGTGCCAAGCATCGCTCCAAAAAACGTAAACCATCGAACTGGACTCGGTGCATAGGCACATGCATGCTCAACTTCATGATAAGAAGTCGGACTATAAAATTCGTGGTCCTTAAAATCATTTCGCGACTTAACTTTCTCAATCACTTCACAGAAGGTATCAAGATGTTGAAACAATGCGAGAACGCCTTTTGATTGGTTCATAATCAATGCCCCCCTTTAATACTATTCTTCATGGGCTTATCCATAATAAGTTTAATTTCAGACAATGAAATAATCGGGAAAAACTTACAAAACAGAAGGAAGAACGTAAAGAAGAGTCCAAAACTTCCGATCGTCAACCCAATCTCCCAAAGGCCTGGTTCTGCATGACCCCAGGATCCAGGTAAAAAATCTTCAATCAAAGAACTAATAATAATATTGTAACGCTCAAACCACATCCCAACATTGATGAGAACACAGACAACAAAGGACACTGCTTTGTTGTATCGCATTCGCTTCGACCACCAAACAAGTGGGAAAAAACAGTTACAAAAAGTCATTACCCAAAAATAGAATGCATAGGGACCAACCGCTCGCTTTTCAAAGATTGCCCATTCATAAACGTTGCCCGAATACCAAGCTACGAAAAATTCAATACCGTAGGCATAGAATACAATTGTAGATGTCAAAAGGGTCAGCTTAATACAAGCCTCCAAGTGATCTTCTCGAATGTAATTTTCAAGTTTGAACATCCATCGAACGGGAAGTAAAAGAGTGTAAACCATAGCGCAGCCAGACAAAATTGCGCCGGCCACAAAGTAGGGTGGAAAAATGGTTGTGTGCCAGCCAGGTTGTAAAGCCATTGCAAAGTCCCAAGATACGATCGAGTGCACCGAAAGTACCAATGGAGTCGCCAATGCTGCTAAAAATCCATAGCCAGTCTCATAATGATGCCACTGCCGGGCCGTACCTCTCCAACCTAAGGACATCAAACCATATACGAGTCGCTTCACTCCTTTGACTCGGTCTCGAATCGAAGCAAGGTCTGGAACTAATCCAATGTACCAAAACAAAAGTGAGATCGTGAAATAGGTCGAAATTGCACAAACGTCCCAAAAAAGCGGTGAGCGAAAATTCACCCACAAATTATTTGTGTTGGGCAAAGGAAGCGCCCAGTATGCACCTAAGTACAATCGTCCCATATGGATGCCCGGGAAAACTGCCGCGCATATGACCGCAAAAATGGTCATCGCCTCTGCAGATCTGTTCACCGTATTTCGCCATTGAGCTCTAAACAAAAACAAAATCGCAGAAATCAAAGTTCCGGCGTGGCCAATACCTACCCAAAAAACGAAGTTGGTAATATCAACCAACCAATAAGCTGGTGGGGCAAAGCCCTTCCACATTCCGTTCCCGACCGCCACATGATAGCAAACCATCCCAACCGCGATGAGCAAGCATGTGATTGACACAGTTAAAGCTAGGTAGAAAGCTTTATGAGGTCGCTCCAAATTAATTAGGACTTCATCATTTACATCTGAGATCGTTCGTTTCCAGGATATTTCACTCATTCTCAATCACTCCGGTTTTAGCCAATTTGAATTCACAAAGTAAACAGTCAACAAATTTTCAATTGTGTGCTGGCGCTCCGTGGCCAGAGCCTTCTGCAGGGGCTTTTGGAGAGTGCCCCCCTCCAGCACTTTCGCCATGATCACCTGATCCATAAGCCTGATCATGCCCGGTGCCTAAAGGTTGTCTGTGAGCTACAATTGCCATGTAGCTTACGTTTGGCAAAGTCTTTAGTCCGAACTCTTCGATATTTGGGTCTCCGCCTAAGGCCAAGTAACTTCGAGCGTCAAGACGCTCGGCAGCAACTCTCGAAGCCGTGTCTTTCAAATTACCAAACACAATGGCATCACTTGGGCAAACCTGGGCACAGGCACTCAATACTTCGCCGTCTCTAACGGTTCGAGCTTGCTCCATAGCCGTGTACTTAGCTTGCCTTACACGTTGTACGCAGAAATTACATTTTTCCATTACTCCGCGCGTTCTTACAGTAACTTCAGGATTGAGTGCTCTTGGCATTCGATCTTGCGCGCGATCGCCCATGACGCCCCACTTGTGGGTCCACCAATTGAAACGTCGAACTTTATATGGACATGCATTTGCACAATAGCGAGTACCAATGCAACGATTGTACGTCATCGCATTGATGCCTTCAGGATCATGAGACGTTGCTATCACTGGGCAAACTGCTTCACATGGAGCGTGAGTGCATTGCTGACACATCATAGGTTGAAATGCCACTTGAGGATTGTCTACATCGCCCGCGAAATAGCGATCCAAGCGAATCCAGTGCATTTCGCGACCTAATAAAATCTCTTCTCGTCCAATTTGAGGAACATTGTTTTCGATGGAGCATGCGGCCATACAAGCGCCACATCCGGTACATTTAGTCAAATCAACTGACATCCCCCACCGGTATGGAGATGCTTCATCTGCCGCTAATTTTGGATAAAGATCAGGAACATCATCAAGAGTCCGCTTGCGGGTTAAAGACTTTACTTCATCAACTGAATACTTCTTAATGATCGCTGTTCGATTTCCGATATCATGCGATTTTTGCATTGCGGCCAAACGATACATTTCTCCAGTCGCAGCCAATTTGACACCCATTCCAGATGTCATTGGCGCACCGAAAATAGGATCTACTTGTTTGCCCACCAAAACAAGAGGGTCAACTCCGACTCCACCTTGCACTAAACCAGTACCTTTAGCGTGTCCATTACCTCTGTTAACAACAACAGCGTCAGCATGCAGGCCAGGCAAAGGATATAATGCAACTTTCAAACTACCGGCATCGGTTTCGACAATTAATAAATCGTTTCTTCTAAAGCCAAGTTTTTTAGCGGTATTTGGATTCAGTGCAACCCATGAATCCCAAGCAATAGTTGTCATGCCATCGCCAATCTCCTGCAAAATAGGCTTATCAGCCCCACGTCCGTCACCCAATCTAGGATCCAACGGCGTCAGCAATCGCAATCCTTTAGCAGTGGCAGACTCATGAACTTTAAATTGTCCCGATACATCCTTCACAAGTGGAGCGGGTCTCGTTTCAAGTTTTCCTGCATATCCTCGTCTCAAAATCGCGTCAAAGAAGGTCTCAGTAGACATGCCTTTAACTTCGTGAAGAGCATAAAGAGGCTTCCACTTTTCGATCAAATAGCTGCGATAATCTGAATAGCCCATCGGCTTTCCTTGATGCGCCAACAGCCATAGGAAAATATCCTCAGCCTGCCTAGTTTCCTTAATCGCCCTTACAACCGGCTGCCTGACAGAAATAAATCCAGCTACTGGCTCTTCATCTCCCCAGCTCTCCAACGCATGATTTGTTGGAAGAATCACATGCGCGACTGAATCCATTTCATTTGGCGAAGATTGCATACTGACGATCGTTGGAATTGCTTTTATTGCATCGTGAAAACCAAAAGATTTGGGAACTGTAAACACTGGATTCGTATCGACAAAAAACACAACCTCATAATCACCTGCATTTTTTACAAAACGCGCCAAATCTCCCGCTTTCACAGGCGACTTCATCCAACCGCGATCAATAAACAACGTTTTGCCATAAGCGCCGATCATATCGTTGATCAGTGCCACTGCGACTTGGAGCATCGTTGCGTTGTTATCAAACGCAGTATTGCCAGCTAAAACCATTCCTGCCGATTTAATCAATTCTTTGGCAATTTCATCAAAAGTCTCTTTTTTGACGCCCAACATTTCATAGCCTGAAGCAACTATTGAAGACTGAGCAGCAAGGATTTTCTCAGATTGAGCCTTACCCGGGCCGCCACCACCATTTTCAACAACAGCTTTCATTAATAAGAGCGCGGCAACGATTTCACTCGATGGAGGAATAACATGCCTTTCATCAGCTTTGGACCCTGTTTGAGTCATCATTGATTCAAACTGAACAAATTTTCCTATAGAGCCATTTCTCACTGTGTGAAACATCGAAAAATTCTTGGAATAGAAAACTGTCGACGTGCCAACATCCAAAAAATCTGACCCGAGGCCAACAATAATTTTAGCCATCCTCATATCAGGGCGAGGCATGCCTTCTACGCCATAGACAATTTTATGAGCTTCCGAAATTGCTTCGTAAAGATGATTTGAATCATAGGTATAAACATCGTTCCCAGTGGCTCCGAATTTTTTTAAAACATCGGCGTAAAAATCCTGGGAGGAGCCGTTCGAGCCTGCTTTAAACACGGCTACTTTTTTTCCTGAAATCCGTTTACCAAGTGTTTCCAATAAATCATCCCAAGACGATTCATTCAAAGTTCCATCAACATTTCGAAAAGCGGGGGCTGTTCTGCGATCAGGGTGAAACAAAGATTGAATCGATGCTTGCCCAGTAGCGCAGGTTGATCCTTGACTAATTGGATGCTCTGCATTTCCTTCGATTTTGACAGGAACACCAGAAACAGTTTTCACAGTAATCCCACATCCACTGGCACACTCGCCACAGGTCGAAGCGTAAAAAGTTGGAAGACCGACCCCTTGATCGACTGGTTGATTCACATATGGAACAGCCTTTTCCAAGGGGCGACGAACGCAGGCTGCGGACCCAGCAATCGCAGCAGCGCTAAACAATTTCATAAAATCTCTGCGATCTACAGAAACTCCCGAACCACTGTCTGCGGCAGCAGTTGATAATTTTGAGCTCACGCTTGAATCAGAATGATCCATATCTAACTCAGGTAGAACTTCCTCAACACCCATATAAAGATCGCCACTTTCGATCTTCGCAGCAGGAGTCTCTAGAGATCTTCCTACAGGGCCAAAAATTTCAGGCCCTCGATCTGTCATTGTAAATCCAGGAATATTCTCAATGGGCGTCAATCGTTTTTTATCACCGCTATTTTGCATCGTTTTATTTTCCATCTTTTTTTCGACTCTCCTACGACAATCAATTTCACGTTTCAACAATCACAAACCAAAATTCCAATGAACATCAAAATATTTCTAGGCCTCAATCGACCAATTAATCTATTCAATAATGACAAGCTGCACAGTCCAAAGGTGCTTTCTTTTCTTTGTGGCAACCAATGCACCAACCCATCTGCAGTGGCGCTACTTGCTCGACTACTTCCATGGTTTCAACTGGACCATGACAGGTTTGACAAGCCAATTCTGCTCCACCTTGGTCCTTAGTCTGCACGTGCCTCTTGTGAGGAAAACGCACAAAATCAGGAAGGTCGTGAACTTTGACCCATTCAATCGGTTTATTTTTTTCGTAAGACTCACGAATGGTATTTACATGAGTTTTTCCGGCTTCTGTTTTACCGGCAACTATTTTGTGACAACCAATACAGGTATTTGAGCTTGGAATACCAGACGAAAACGACCTTCTTGCACTGGAATGACAATATTCACAAGGAATCTTTCGATCACCTGCATGAATCTTGTGGCTAAAAGGTATCGGCTGCTCGGGTTTGTATCCGACGTTGTCGACGGTATCGCCTGGAGTCCAAAACCACCACGCTTGAGCAACATTGGCTGGGGCCATGAGCATCAAAAGGCAAAAACTTAAAACAAAAGCTCCACTCGTCATAAATCTAAGACTCATCACACCTCCAGACATCAAACTACTTTTCAATTTCTTGCCGATTTCTGCAACTGACACTAGGACTGCCTCCATTGACATAAAACGTCGAAAATACTTTTTACAATTCAAAACCAATAATTCTTTCAGAATATTGAATGATTTCACGTCTTACCCATCACTACTTAAAACGAGAATTGCTAACAGCCATTCTAAAAATTTAGTAGACCAA
>JAPLFV010000131.1:0-1549 GCA_026390495.1 Pseudomonadota bacterium
AGACCCAAAACGAAGTCGAAGGTGTTTTGCATTTGCTAAAGCAGCATTACCCTCATCGATTGACCGACCGTGAAATCAGAGACCATGGCTCTTGGGGTGACTTTGAGTGCATTGACCCCGATGGATACCCTATTCAAATTTATTGGGATGTTGATCTACGTTAAATGGAAATATGGGAATCAATGAAATGGCTTCGCATCCCTTTGGTTGAAAACCTGGATTGCATCTACAATTTAATGGCTAAATTGCAAAGGTCGATCGTTGTTCTCGAATCTATCATTTGGGCAAAGTCGCCAGTCTCATCAATGTATTATTATTTTTTATATATGAATAAATTCTATTAATTTCATTAATGCGCCTTGATTTGCTATCTCTCTAGTTACGACAATGTTGTCACTAAATAGAAGAGGGAACTAGGATGAAAATGTTATTTAAAATCGTTTGTGGAATAATGGCTCTAGGATCAGCAAACTTTGCTCAGGCCGCTTTCAAGTGTTCGGGGAATTCTCAGATTCCTCTCATCGAACTCAAGGGTGAAAGTCTTAAAGGTGTCTCCACATTAAAACTCACACTGTCAGACCCAAACACTGGAACCTCGATAGGACCTCTAGATTTTACCTGGAGTGGTGGTTCATCACTTCATTCTGCAGGTAGATTGACTCAATATTCAGGATTTTTTTACGGAAATACTCAAGAGAATGTATCTATACCGAGTACTTTGTTTTTGATGTGGTGGGCCGTCGAGGAGGTGGACGAGCCACAATTCCTGCTTTATAACACTCAAAATGGCGATCCTAAATATACACTTTTGAATTGCTTTCATGTGCAGCAGTAGTTTTTGACTCTTTCATGAACCTGGTTGGATTTGTTTCTAACGCGGCCGATTTATAGCCTTTAGATCTCTGATTGCATTTAATTTTGGATAAGCGTCCGTCTCGTTCAAAAGTTCTAAAGATGATGTTTTCGGCAGAAAGGCGCATAGGTTGCCAGAGGATTCTCTTTTAAGGCATTTGAACATCAGCAGGTGTCACTCTTTTCCGGTGTCGATGGAAAGCGTGGTAGCATCTAAGAATGGAAAAAAGTATATTTACGAACTCGGTGATGTTTTGCCAGAATAGTTGAAAGATGATTATGAATAGAAAAGAATTTTCTGATCTTTTAAATCATATTGCTCAAGCGTGGTCCCGACGAGATCACTCTGAAGTTTTGAAGGCCTTTGCGCCCGATGTTCACTATGCGGACCCTCTAAGATATTCCTTTAAAAGTAAAGACGAGCTAAAGGAGTTTTTCGGTCCAGATAACTCTGGGCCACTCCAGCAATGTGTTATCCATCTGACCTTGTTTGATGAGGAATCACAAATAGGTGCAGCCGAATATACCTATATTGGACACCATCAGTATCGTGGAGTCGCTTTGATTCAGCTAAAGGATGGATTCATCATCCGTTGGCGGGAGTACCAGCATATTGACACGCGATCGAGGACTGATTTCCTCTCTGGCACCGAGTTTCAGTAGAATCAGTTGTAATAGCTAGATGCCTTGGTTAATA
>JAPLFV010000131.1:1563-3318 GCA_026390495.1 Pseudomonadota bacterium
CATTTTTATAAGAATGAAGCCTTAATGGTGACGGTTCAAAATATGCCTAAGATTCTCCTAATAATTCTATGTCTTTTCGTTTGCTCCTGTTCGCAGAGTGATCGGAAGTTAAATTCAGTCAAGGGCCTATCAGTCGAGCCACCAAAGATGCCTGTTCAGTTTGAGACTCATGGCTTTAGTTTTTCTCCGGGACGAAGCTGTGTTAACGAATGGATTGATCCTTCCTTTTGCGTCGCAACTGAACCGCGTGAATGGACTCAAACAGAATTGTCAAAAGTGGGGACATGGATTTCCTCGATGCCAATTGGTCTTCTAAGCAGAGTCAAAGCTAATGGGTTTGATAGTTTGTTTCGGTACGGTCATGGATTTCGAAAGAGCGCAGATAACATTGGATACACTCGCGACGAGCCAGGAGCATGGGTTTGGGGACGTGACAAAAGCATTAACGTGTCTGATTTGATTTTTGCGGCGTCTCCACTGGATCCATTTGGTCGCTATGATTTTTCGCATAAAACAATCGTGCACGAGTTTGCCCATGCATTTGACTCAGGGACTATTGACGATTCCTTTTTGGAATTGATTGGATGGCGCAAGGTTGATGGCGTCTGGGTGCTGTCTGATTTTGATATGGACGAGGTTCGAGCCACATACAAGAGGGTGCAGAAACTTGGTTTTGAAGGCCTAAATGAACATAGTCCACAAAAAATAGCTGAGGCGATCATGCTCAATAGGCGATATGGAATGGAAAGAGGGTTTCCTACGGCATACGCAATGACGAATCCAAGCGAATGTTTTGCAGAGTTGCTTTCGCATCTGATAGTTGATCCAACTCATCGCGAGTATTTGAGTGACGATATTTTGGAATGGTTTTCTAAAAATACTTTCTATAGACGATAGTCATTCGCAAATTTTACTATCACTGCTCCAGTTATACATTTGCCAATTTGTTACATAACTAGGTAACTTCTAACTGAAAATATATCTTCGACAAAGTCGCTCTTTACCCTGATATTTTTGCATTCCTTCGCCTTCCAATTGATAACCTGATTTTTCCAGAACCCGCCCGGAGCCCACATTTTCGCTGGCAACGATCCCATAAATTTTCTTTGCCCAAGACTTATGTATTGCAAGTTTACTAAGGGCTAGAACGGCCTGTGTTGCAAAACCGCGACCTTGATGATTTCCACCGATGGCATACCCAATCTCAATTTCAATTTGATTTAGCGATTTGTAAGGACTCAATCCAACATGACCGATGACTAAATTGTCCTTCGTTAACACAATTGCGTAAACCAGAGGATTTTGATCTGGTTTGGAGTTTTCTCGGTACTGGCTTATCAAGAATTCTAAAACCTCTAAGGCCTTCTTTTCGTCTTTGTAGACCTGATCGGGCATCCATTGAGCTAAGGATTTTTCTTGACTCAATCTAAAGATCCATTTTGAATCTGAATGGACACATGGACGAATCGTTAGATCTTTAGTTATAATATCAGGCATCTTGTAAGTTATTTTTCCTATGTATGTTTGCGGTCCTCATTACAAGTGCACTGAAACGAGTCTAAACTTAGCGGAGTCTTTGCCAAACAGCTATCTCGGTATTTTTTACGATGCTATTCAAGCTTTGAATTTCTTTTTGGATTGAATCAAATTGTTTTAGATTTAAAGGTTGATTCTTGTCATCTTTGGCGCATTCTTTGATCAGGCACTCTAATGTTTCAATTTGTTCAGTGATCCCAATAAACCCAAGCATGCCTC